>JAJZYO010000017.1 GCA_021798075.1 Actinomycetes bacterium | reverse complement strand
TGGCGCGCAGCTTGGCGGATGTACTCCCCGTCCGCGCGGGGGCCACGGCCTCGGGGCGTGTTCACCACGAGCTGCACCCTCCCCGAACGTATGAGCTCCACCGCGTCCATTGGCTCCTCAGCGTGGTCGGGTTTCTCCTCGTGGCGGCGGACATCAGCGGCCCCGTCCGGCGCCGTCACTTTCGGAACGATGGTCGCCACCGGGATACCGGCTTGCTCCAGGTAGGCCGCCGTGCCTTCCGTGGCCGCGATGCTGAAGCCGGCGTTCATGAACCTCCGGGCCACATCGAGGCTCGCTGGCTTGTCCCTGTCCGCAACCGAGAGGAAAACGGTGCCAGCGCTGGCGAGGTTGTCCCCCGCTGCCAGCTGGCTCTTTGCGAATGCCAGCCCAAAGTTGGCGTCGATCCCCATGACCTCGCCGGTGGAACGCATCTCAGGGCCGAGCAAGCTGTCCGCGCCGGGGAAGCGGTCGAATGGGAGCACCGCCTCCTTCACGCTCACATAGCCAGAGACGGGATCCGAGAGCAGGCCTTCTCCGCGCAGTTCCCGCAAGGTCGCCCCGGCCATAACGCGGGCTGCGACCTTAGCGAGGGGGACGCCGGTCGCCTTTGACACAAACGGCACCGTCCTGCTGGCCCTCGGGTTGGCCTCGATCACGAAGACCGTACTTGCCGAGGCTGGGCCAGCGGGCGACGTGGTCAAGGGGGGCGGCCCGATTGGCGGTCCGCCTTGGCCTGGGCCGTGCCCGTGGGTGTTCGCCCGCTGGACGGCATACTGCACGTTGAGCGGTCCCACGACGTCCAAAGCGTCAGCAATGGCCCTCGTGTGGCTCTCTATGACTGCGACCACCTCCGCGCCGAGCGTCGGGGGCGGCACTACGCAGGCGCTGTCGCCGGAATGCACGCCGGCCTCTTCGACGTGCTCCATGACGCCGCCGATAAGAGTCTCGCCGGCCCGGTCGCGCACCGCGTCGACGTCGACTTCGATGGCGTCCTCCAGGAACTTGTCCACCAGCACCGGCCTCTCCGCTGACAAGCCTCCCTCGCGCCCCAGCGACCCGGCCACGCCCATGGCGGCCATCGCAACCCGGAGGTCCTCGTCACCGTAGACGATCTCCATCGCCCGCCCACCGAGCACGTAGCTCGGGCGCACGAGGACGGGGTAGCCCACCTTCCCGGCGATCGCGACGGCTTCCTCGGCGCTCGTAGCGGTCCCGCCTGGAGCCTGGGGTATCCCGAGGCGCTCGCAAAGACCATTCCAACGTTCCCTGTCCTCGGCGAGGTCGATCGATGCGGGCGACGTACCGAGCACGAGTTTGGGGTCGATGACCGAGGAGAGCTTGAGCGGCGTCTGCCCGCCAAGGCCCACTATCACCCCGGCGAGCCTTCCGCTTGCCGCCTCGACGTCGAGCACGTCTGCCGTGTCTTCGGCAGTGACCGGTGAAAAGTAAAGCCGGTCGCTCGTGTCATAGTCGGTCGAGACCGTCTCGGGGTTGCAGTTGACCATAACGGTGTCGAAGCCGGCGTCATGAAGCGCGAAGCTCGCCTGCACGCAGCAGTAGTCGAACTCGACACCCTGGCCTATGCGGTTGGGCCCCGACCCGAGTATCACCACGCTCGGCCGAGAAGCGGGCCGCACCTCGCTCTCGTCCTCGTATGTCGAGTAGTGGTAGGGCGTACGGGCGGCGAACTCTGCCGCGCACGTGTCCACGGTCTTGAACGTCGCAGCCACCCCTTCGCCCAACCGGGACGCCCGGACCTCAGCCTCGCTCGTTCCCCACAAGTACGCGAGCTGTGCGTCGGAAAAGCCGAGCCGCTTGGCCCGCCGCCAGTCGCGCCGGGAAAGCGAGCCCGGCCGGCCGAGTGCGGCCAAACGCGCCCGTTCCGCCCCGATCAACCCGATCTGGTCCAAGAACCACGGGTCCACGCCACTTTCGGCGTGCAAACGCTCGGCTGGGACCCCTCGCCGCAGTGCCGCCTCCAGGTGGAACGGCCTGTCCGGTGTGGCCACCGACGCCCTGGCCACCAGCTCCTCGTCGGGCAGTTCGTCGTAGAGCCGTTCCGCCGGGTCACAGTTGAGCCCGGCCCGCCCGGTCTCGAGCGAACGGAGCGCCTTTTGGAGGGACTCGGGAAAGCTCCGCCCTATCGCCATGGACTCGCCGACCGACTGCATGCGCGTCCCGAGAACGTCGGGGACGCCAGGGAACTTCTCAAACGCCCACCGCGGGACCTTTGTCACTACGTAGTCGATGGTCGGTTCAAAACTGGCCGGCGTTTTACCTGTTATGTCATTGGTTATCTCGTCCAGCCTGTAGCCAACCGCCAACCGGGCCGCGATCTTGGCTATCGGGAACCCGGTCGCCTTGGAAGCGAGGGCCGACGAGCGTGAGACCCGAGGGTTCATCTCGATCACGACCATGTCGCCACAGGACGGGTCAACCGCGAACTGGATGTTGGAGCCGCCGGTTTCCACACCGATACGCCTTATGCAGGCGAAGGCGGCGTCGCGCATCTCTTGGTACTCGGCGTCGGAAAGGGTCTGCGCCGGCGCAACGGTTATCGAGTCACCGGTGTGCACGCCCATCGGGTCGAAGTTCTCTATCGAGCAGATGACTACGCAATTGTCGGCCCGGTCCCGCATGACTTCGAGCTCGTACTCTTTCCAACCGGCGATCGACCTCTCGATCAGGATCTCCCTGATCGGGCTCGCATCGAGACCGGCGGACGCGATCTGCTCGAGTTCCCTGGAATTGCCGGCAATGCCCGTACCTCCACCGCCCAGAATGTAAGACGGCCGCACGATGACCGGGAAACCTATCCTTTCCCCGATCTCTAGCGCCTCCGCGAGGTTGTTCGCGAACCCTGAGTCGGGCACGGCCAAACCGATCTCTTTCATCGCGGAACGAAAGAGACCGCGGTCCTCTGCGGTCGCGATCGCGCTCGCCTTGGCGCCTATCATCTCGACGCCGTAGCGCTCGAGCACCCCCGCCTCAGAAAGCGCCATTGCTAGGTTGAGCCCGGTCTGGCCCCCCAGGGTGGGAAGGAGCGCGTCGGGCCGCTCTCGAGCGACTACCGACTCCAATATCTCCGGGACGAGAGGCTCGATGTAGGTCCTGTCGGCGACTTCGGGGTCGGTCATGATCGTCGCCGGGTTGGAGTTGACGAGTATGACCCGGTAGCCCTCGGCGGAAAGTGCCCGGCAGGCCTGGGTCCCCGAATAGTCAAACTCGCTCGCCTGCCCGATGACGATCGGGCCCGACCCGATCACGAGCACCGAAGAGATGTCGTCGCGCCTTGGCATTTATACGACCGCCTTCGGTGACTGGGAGCGGCCGATAAGGTCGCAAAACTCCTGGAACAAGTAACGAGCGTCATGGGGGCCGGGCCCCGCTTCGGGGTGGTACTGGACCGAGAACGCCGGGACATCCAGGCAACGCAAGCCCTCTATAACGCCGTCGTTCAAGTTTACGTGGGTGACCTCTGCTTGCCCGGAGAAAGTGCCCGGCGCGACTGCGTAGTTGTGGTTTTGGCTCGTGATCTCGACCGCGCTCGTCGAGATGCGGCGAACCGGGTGGTTGCCGCCGTGGTGCCCAAAGGGGAGCTTGTAGGTCGAAGCTCCTATCGCCTGCGCTAGGACCTGGTGGCCGAGGCAAACGCCGAACACAGGGACTCGCCCGAGAAGTTGGCGTACGGTCTCCGTGGCCCCCACCACGCCGGCAGGGTCCCCCGGGCCATTGGAGAGGAACACGCCGTCGGGGCCCATGGCAAGCACCTCTTCTGCAGGCGTCGAGGCGGGCACCACCAGCACCCTGGCGAACTCGCCCAGCTGCGAGAGGATGTGGCGCTTCATGCCGAAGTCGTAAGCGACGACGGACAGCTGGCCCGAACCGTACGCGTACGCTTTCTCGCAGGTCACCTCCCTCACCAGGTCCCGCCCTTGCGTCGGCGGCTCAGAGCGCGCGGCGCCAAGCAGGGCAGCCTCGTCGAGGCTCCCCTCGTCGCCATCCACCGGCCCGAAAGCGCCCGGCATGGCCCCGTCCTCGCGGATGAGCCGGGTGAGGCGCCGGGTGTCGACTCCCGCTATCGCCGGCAACTGGTGGCGTGCGAGCCACCCTCCAAAGCTCTGCGTCGCGCGCCAGTTGCTCGGGCGCTCAGTCAGCTCACGTACGACCACCCCCCGGCAAAAGGGCCGGCGGCTCTCGTCGTCTGCGGGCGCTACCCCGTAGTTGCCGATGTGGGGATAGGTAAACACGACGACCTGCCCGGCGTAAGACGGGTCCGTCAGCACCTCCTGGTACCCGGCCATAACGGTATTGAACACGACCTCGCCGACGCCCAAGGAACCGCCGAGCACCTCGCCCTCGAAGACCGAGCCGTCGGACATGACGAGGAGGCCGTCACGCCAACGGGGTTCAGCCGCTAGCCCGCCGGCGCTGAGCGCCCCGCCGGCGCTGAGCGGCCCGCCGGCGCTCACCTCTGGGCCTCCTCGGCCACGACGACTGGCTCGCCGGCGAAGACCGTGTGGCGGACCTTGCCCAGCAGCTCTCGTCCCGCAAAGGGCGTATTGCGGCTCCGGCTGGCGAGTTTGCCGGGTTGCACGACCCAGCGCCGGGCTAGGTCGATCACACATAGGTTGGCGGGCGAGCCCGGTGTCACCGGGCCTCCTTGGCCAACGATGCCCGCGATCCGGGCGGGCACCCAGGACATTGCAGCGAGTACCCGTTCTAGTGGGAAATTGAGCTCGGAGAACACGACCGCGAGCGCCGTCTCCAGGCCAAGCATTCCCGGCGCGGCTTCGCACATAGACGTGTCCTTGGCCTCTTCTGGGTGCGGTGCATGGTCCGTGGCAACGACGTCAAGCGTCCCGTCGCCAAGGCCTCCGCGAAGTGCCATCATGTCAGTGAAGGTCCTTAGTGGGGGGTTGACTTTGAAGGCCGTCGAGTAGGCGGCCAGGTTGTCTTCGGTGAGCGCCAGGTGGTGCGGGGTCACCTCAGCGCTCACGGCGACGCCGCTCGCCTTGGCGGCGCGCACTGCGGCCACGGATGTCGCGGCCGAGAGGTGGAGCAGGTGGAGCCGGGCGCCGGTCACGTGAGCCAGCGCTATGTCCCGGAGCACCATGACCTCCTCGGAGACGGCTGGCCGGCCGGGGAGACCGAGCGCCGAAGAGATCGCGCCCTCGTTGACGACCCCGCTGCCCACGAGGGAAGCGTCTTCGCAGTGGTCGGCGATGACAACCCCGAGCGCCGATGCGTACTCCATCGCGCGGCGCATGAGCCCAGCGTCTTGGACGCCGGAGCCGTCGTCGCTGAAGATCTTCACCCCGAGCGCCGCAAGTTCGGCCATGGGGGCGAGCACGCGGCCTTCCCGCCCAACGGTGATGGTGCCAGCGGGCAGCACTTCACAGCATGCACCGTTGGCGAGCTGGAGCACCTGGCGCACGACTGCGGCACTGTCAGCGGGCGGCGACGTGTTGGGCATAGCGACGACGGCGGTGTACCCACCGAGCGCCGCCGCACGCGAACCCGTCTCTATAGTCTCGGCCTCCTCAGCACCGGGCTCGCGCAGGTGGGCGTGGAGGTCGACGAGGCCAGGAGCCACCACGCAGCCGCTCGCGTCCAAGACGTCAGCGCCAGCCGGCGCCCGCAGCACCCGGCCTCCCTCGACGGCGGCGATGGCGTCCCCTTTCACCAGGACGTCCGCGCGGCGCGACCCGCTCTGGTCGACAACGGTCCCGCCCGTGATGAGGAGTTGGCGTTCACGCGCCAATCGGGGCCCCCGATCCGAGTAGTAGGTAGAGCACGGCCATGCGGACGGCAACGCCGCTCGCCACCTGGGAAGTCACCAACGAAGCCGGACCGTCGGCGACCTCCGCGGCCAGCTCGACGCCACGGCGGATGGGTCCGGGGTGCATCACGAGGGCGGAAGGCCCGAGGAGCCTAGCCCGTTCGGCGGTCAGGCCGTAAGTGGCCGTGTACTCACGCAGGGAGGGGAGGTACTGGCCTTCCATGCGCTCGTTTTGGAGCCGGAGCAAGTAGGCGACGTCGCACTTCGGGAGCACGTCGTCCAGGTCGTGGCTGACCTCGGCCGGCCAGCCGTCGAGCGACGGCGGGAGCAGCGTCGGCGGGGCCACAAAGGTCACCGAAGCTCCAAGGGCGGTGAACGCGAACAGGCACGAGCGAGCCACCCGGCTGTGACGGATGTCGCCGACGATGGCCACCTGCAGCCCAGCGAACACGGCCTCACCGGCCGCGACCGTACCGAACCGGCGCCGGCGTTCCCTAACGAGGGTGAAACAGTCGAGCAGCGCCTGGGTCGGGTGCTCGTGGGCGCCATCGCCGGCGTTCAGGACCGAAGCGTCGCCAGAGAGCCAGCCGGCCACCTGCGCAGGCACTCCGGCGCAGGCGTGGCGGACGACAAAGGCGTCCACCCCCATCGCCTCGATGGTGAGGACGGTGTCCCGGAGCGACTCGCCCTTGTTGAGCGAGCTCGACGAAGACGAGAACGTCGAGACGTCGGCCGATAGGCGTTTGGCTGCCAGTTCGAAGGAGAGCCGCGTGCGCGTGGAGTCCTCGAAAAAGGCCGAAACGACCGTCTTCCCCCTGAGCGCGGGCACCCTCGGGATCGGCCTCCGGCCGACTTCCTCGAAGGTCTCCGCAAGGCGTAGCACCTCGCCGATCCCTTCGGCCCCAAGGTCACGAACGCCAAGGAGGTGCCGTCCGCTCATGAGAGGAGCCCTTCCCCACCCGTCGCCGGCTCACCCGTCGCCGGCTCACCCGTCGCCGGCTCACCCGTCGCCGGCTCACCCCTCGCCGGCTCACCCCTCGCCGGCTCACCGGTCGGTGGCTCACCCACCACCGTCTCGCGTGTCACGATGTCGCCGATCACGACCCCCTCTGCGCTCACGTCGACCATCTCGTCGTGGCGGGTGGGTAGGTTTTTGCCCACGTAATCGGGCCGGATGGGAACTTCGCGGTGACCCCGGTCCACCACGACGGCGAGCTGGACGGCCGCCGGCCGGCCCATGTCGACGAGCGCATTGAGCGCTGCCCGCACGGTGCGCCCGGTGAAGAGAACGTCGTCACACAGCACCACGAGCGCCCCATCTAGGGACACCGGCACGTTGGTCACAGCGGAGGGGACGACCGGCCGGAGGCCGAAGTCGTCCCGGTAGTAAGCGACATCCAGCACCCCAACAGGGATCTGCACTACATCACCGGCCTCCCCGATCACCCTCGCCAGCTCGTTGGCGAACCACACGCCGCCTGTCTGGAGCCCCATAAGTACCAGGCCATCGGTGCCGCGGTTGCGCTCCAGGATCTCGTGCGCTATCCGCCACGTCGCCCGCTGGATGTCGCCGGCGTCCATAACGACCGCCCGCTCCCGGAACATCGAGCCCGGGGGGTACAAGAGGGCACGCTCACGCTTGCCCAATCACCTCTCCTCTCTCCCGTGCCGGCCTCACCGGACCGGCTTCACGGTCGAGTGCCGAGCTTATACTCCTCCTGGCGCAGCTCGCGGGAAATAGCAGCGAGCATCCCATTGACAAAGCCGCTCGACTCCCCCGTCGAGTACGCCTTGGCAAGCTCCACGGCCTCTGAAATCACGACGCTCGTCGGCACGTCGGGCCTCCAGCCGAGCTCGAAGGTCGCCATGCGCAAGATGGCCCGGTCCACGACGGGCATGCGCTCGAGCGACCAGTCGATGGCGTGGCGAGCGATCAGGGCGTCTATCTGGCCGGCGTGCTCCTCGACCCCAGCCACGATCTCCGTAGCGTAGCGCTGCGGTGGCACCGGCAGTTCGGCCAGGACCATGCTGACGGGCTCGTCTTTCAGGTCGGCCTCGTAAAGCAGCGAGAGCGCCCGCTCCCGGGCGCTACGCCGGCTACCGAGGGCCAACACGGGACCGTTCCGAGCGGAAGCCGTCAGGACCGGCCTAACCGCCGGCGCGAGTGAGGTACTCGCCGCTCCGGGTGTCGACCTTCACCCTGTCGCCGGGGTTGACGAAAAGCGGCACCTGCACCGTCAGGCCAGTCTCGAGCACTGCCGGCTTGCGGGCACCAGAGACACGGTCTCCCTGCAGGCCCGGGTCCGTCTGGGCGACTGTCAATTCGACGGCCGCCGGGAGGTCGATCCCGATGATCTCGCCAGAAAAGAACTGAAGGAGCGCCGAATCGCCTTCCTTCAGGAAGTTGGCTGCGCTCCCGAGGCCGTCACGTGGGGCGTTGAGCTGTTCGTAGTCAGAATTGTCCATGAAGACGTAGTTGGGGCCGTCGGCGTAGAGGAACTGCATCTCGCGCTTTTCGATGATCGCCTGGTCGAGCTTCTCGTCCGCCCGGTAGGTACGGTCGATCACGGCACCGCTTCGGACGTTTTTCAGCTTGGTCCGGACGAAGGCACCACCCTTGCCCGGTTTCACGTGCTGGAACTCGACCACCGAGAAGAGGCCTTCGGGGAGGTTGAGGGTCATCCCGTTTTTCAAGTCGTTGGTTGACACTGCAGCCATTTACCCAATCTACCTGCTGGCTGGGACCACTGTCTTCGGTGCAAGGGTGAGCAGTTCGCAGCCCGCCTCGCAAACAACGACGGTGTCTTCGACGCGCGCGCCGCCGACGCCGGGCAGGTAAACGCCCGGCTCGACGGTCACGACCTGCCCTGCCATCAAGATGTCACCGGAGCTGGCCGACAGCGCCGGAGCCTCGTGGACGAGGAGGCCCACGCCGTGCCCGGTCCCGTGCACGAAAAGCTCGCCCATGCCCGCGGCGCCAACGACCTCGCGGCAGGCCCGGTCGACCTCGGAAGCCAGCGCCCCTTCCCGGACGGCTGCCAGGCCGGCGTCCTGTGCTGCGAGCACTACCGAATAGATCCTCCCCAGTTCCGCCAGCGAGGGCGCGCCTGCGCCGACGACCACGGTACGGGTCGCGTCGGAGCAGTAACCGTCCACCCGCGCTCCGAAGTCGATCGTCACCATGTCACCCCGGACCACCTGGCGGCTTCCGGGACGGTGATGGGGCTCCGCCCCTCCCGGCCCCGACGCGACGATCGTGTCGAACGCCGGCGCCTCCGCCCCGAGGTGGCGCATCTCGGCTTCGAGCGCGACCGCCACGTCGACCTCGCTCGGCCCCCCTCGGCCTGCCGAACCTGCCTCCAACATGGCCAGCACGCGGCGGAAGGCCTCGTCGGCGACGGCGGCGGCGGCCGCGAGCCGGGCCAGCTCTTCTGGCGCCTTGCGCTCCCGGAGGCGCTCGACGACCCCCGCGGTGGCGACCAGCTCCGCCCCCTTCGCCCAGCCCTCCGACCAGGCACGTTTCTGCGCCCAGCTCACGTGCTCTGCTTCGAGGCCGACTGACCGGCACCCTGCTGCCAGCTCCGCGAGGAGCCCGGGCTGTTCCGCCGCCGGCACGGCCTCGACCCGCACGCCCGCTCCGGCAAGGCCAGCCGTTGCCAGCTGGGCGCGCGCCGAGGTCCCATAGCGCCCATCAGTGACGAGGACGGCGCCGTCGTCCCTCACCAGCACCAGCCCCGCGGAACCGGAAAAGCCGGTCAAGTAACGCACGTTCGCCAAGCTCGACACCACCAGGGCATCGCAGCCAGCGGGGCCGAACGCTTCACGCAAGGCGCCCAGCCGGACGCTGAAGTCCTGCGCCGGCAGCCTTCCTAGGCCCACGCTCCCGCGCTCAAAAGAGGGCCACAACATCTCCTCGGCCGTCCTCGTGCCTCCTCCTCTAAAGCTAGGTGGCAGGCTAGAGCGCCATGGACGAGACCACCGAGCGCCGCGGGCCAACCGCGCGGCTCCTCCTCTCCGCCCCCGACCGGCCCGGCCTCGTTGCCGCCGTCGCCGAGTTCATCTACCGCCACGGGGGCGACGTGACCGCTGCCGACCAGCACACCGACGAGGAGGAGGCCATGTTCTTCCAGCGAGTCGAGTTCCGCCTCGACGGCTTCGGGCTCTCCCGGCCCGAACTGGAGGAGGCCTTCGCTCAAGTAGCCGTGCCCCTCGACATGACCTGGGCCGTGCGCTATTCCGACGAACCCCGCCGTGTCGCCGTGCTCGTGTCCCGCCAACCCCACTGCCTGGTAGACCTCCTCGGCCGCTGGTACGCCCACGAGCTCCCCGGCCAGCCGGTGCTGGTCGCCTCCAACCACTCAGACCACGCCGGCCTGGCTACCAGCTTCGGCCTCCCCTACCACCACTTGCCCGTGACCAAAGACACCCGCCTGGCCCAGGAGGGGCAGCTCCTGGAGCTCCTTTCGGGCGCCGGCGTGGAGCTCGTGGTGCTCGCCCGTTACATGCAGATCCTCTCGCCGCAGGTGATCGACGCCTACCCCTCGAAGGTGATCAACATTCACCACTCGTTCCTCCCGGCGTTCTCGGGCGGCCAGCCCTACCACCAGGCCCATGCCCGTGGCGTGAAGCTGATCGGGGCGACAGCGCACTACGCCACGGCCGAGCTCGACCAGGGACCGATAATCGAACAGGACACCGCCCGCGCCACCCACAGGGACGGCGTCGCCGACCTCGCCCGCATCGGGAGGGACCTGGAGACGGTCGTGCTCGCCCGAGCGGTCCGGCTCCACCTGACCGACCGCGTGCTCGTCCATGGGCGAAAGACGGTCGTCTTCTAAAGTTTTCTAAGCCCGGGTTGCGGGGCGCTTGGCGGCGGGCGGCGCCTACCGGCGGCTCGCCCTGAGGATCGCCGCCACCGCCTCTATGGCCAGGCGGTACCCGTCCCCGCCAAAACCGGCGATGACCCCCGTTGCCACCGGTGTGACCACCGAACGGTGCCGCCAAGGCTCGCGCCGGCCCGGGTTGGTCAGGTGGAGCTCGATCACCGGTCCTTCGAAGGCCGCCAGGGCATCGTGGAGGGACCACGCGTAGTGGGTGAGCGCGCCGGGGTTGATGACGACGGCCACCGCTCGGCCTCGGGCGCCGTGCACGGCCTCCACTAGGGCGCCCTCGTAATCGGACTGGACGTGTTCGACCGCCAAGCCGTACTGGCCGGCAGCCATCGAGGCCCGGCTCACGTGGTCTGCCAGGTTGTCCCGCCCGTAGATCTCGGGCTGGCGCTGACCGAGAAGGTTGAGGTTGGGCCCCGAAAGGAGCAGCACTAGCGGTTCCGGGCCTTCGTCGCGCTCGGGCTTCTCGGGGCCGTCGGGCTTGCCGGTCTCGGTGCCCTCACGCACGACCGTGAGCTCGGGCCTACCCGGCGGTCCTTCCTGTCCCATGCGGTGCCTCCCTACTGGCAGCCCACGCTGCCCTCAAGTTCTCGTATTCGCCGCCGACTCTAAGCACGAGGATAAAGGAGTAGGCCAGGTGCGCTTCCAAGAACTTCGCGACATGAGCGGGGCCCTGCTGGTCCAAGGCCTGCACCCCGCTATATCTGTCGTGGCCGCCAACCCCGCTCAGCGCTCCGCCGCCCTGGCGGCGCTCGAGGTAGCCGGGGGGTGCAGGATCATCCGGGGCAGCGACATAGACGGCGAGCTGGCGAGGGCGACCATGGCCGCGGCCAGCAAGCACGAAGCGGACGTAGAGGGGAAAAGGGGTGACGTCGCCGCGGCCGAGCGTTCCCTTGCCGAAACGGCCGGCGCTGCGCAAAGAGCCCTCCACGAAGCCTCGGCGGCGGCCCATGACCTCGCTCGCTTCGGGGAACTGGCGGACCGCCTCTCATCGGTCGAAGAGGGGTACCAGGCGGCCGTACGCGCCGAAGCCGAGGCGGCCCGTTCTTTGGCGGCGACGCTCGGCGAGCTCGACCACGTCTTGGAACAGCGCCGAAGCGCTAGTGCCTCCCTCGACCAAGCGCGCTCCTCGCGCGCTAACCGCGGCGTCCCCGAACCCGTGGTCCAGCAGGCGGTGAGCGTCCAGGCCGCCCTGGCTAGCGCCGAGAGCGCCAAGAGCCAGGCCGTGGAACAAGCAGACGAGATGTACCAGAGCGCTCGGGCCGCGACCCGCGAGGCCCTCGAGTCGCTCCAGTCGGCCCACAGGGCGCTGGATGAAGGCCTGGCCTCTGTCAGTTCCGACCGCCCCGAATGGGCCTCGGGCATCCCGCTCCCAGGTCTCGTGGCCAACTACCGCGACCACTTGGCGGCCACGCTCGCGGTCACCCAAGAGGCAGAGCGCCAGGCCAGGGAGGCCGAAGTCGCTGCAAGAGCACGCCTCGGGTCAGACCAACGGGAGCTTGCCTCTCTTGTCGAGGCCGGCGCCGCTCAGCCCGACCCCCTGGAAGTCGCACTCGAGTGGGTGAAAGCGCAGCAGCTACCGCGCGACGAAGCGGTCGCTGCGGACGACGCGTTTTCCCGGTTCGGGCCCGAGGGGGTGGCATCCCTCGTGACCACCTTCTCCGCCCACGGCTGCCAGGTCATCTACATGACCGAAGACCCGTCGGTGCTGGCGTGGGCCATTGGCTTGCCGAGCGAAGCGGGGGCCGCAACGACGATCGCCAGGAGCCGCCCGCAGCCGCGCTCCTATGCCCTCCTGGGCGGCTAAGACTCCACGACAACGAAAGGCTCCACCGTATGAAAACAAAGCCGCTCGCCGCCCTTCTCGGGCCGCTGGTTGCCTTCGTCGCGATGGCCGCGCTCGGTGCCTACTCGAGCCTCGGCCACCTAAAGACCCTGTCTTCGAACGACAAGGCCCTCCTCTTCGTGGGCCTCGGCGTTCTCGGGGCGCTCGCCGTGGTCCTCGGGACAGCGAGCTCCGCTCGGGCGGCACGTTCCCAACGCCCGGCCAAGGGCGCCGCCGGCGAGCTCGCCAGCCAGGTCGAGGAGCTCCTCTCGGGCGCCGTCCCGGCCGCCCTCCAAGCCGCCCTCGACAACCCGGGCGCGACGCCGCCGGCCCTACCCGTGCTGGACGATTGCGGGTCCGAGGACCTGGCACGCCTGGCCACCTCCTTCCAAAGGCTGGCGGCCGCGGCGGTCGAGCTCGCTGCCGACCAAGCTGGGCAACGCCAGATGTCGTCCGAAGCCTTCCTCAACCTCGGGAGGCGCAACCAGAACCTCGTCACGCGCCAGCTCGAGTACATATCCGAGCTCGAGCTCGGGGAGGCCGACCCCGAGACCCTGGACAAGCTCTTCCGCCTGGACCACCTGGCCACGCGCATGCGGCGCAACGCCGAGTCGCTGCTCATCCTGGCAGGCAGCGGGCCGGCAGGGCAATGGGACGCACCCGTGCCGGCGATGGACATCGCACGCGCCGCGTCGGCCTTGGTCGAGGATTACAAGCGCCTCCGCCTGCACCACTTCGACCCGGCCGTGGTCTCCGGCCCCGTCACGACAGACCTCGTTCACATCCTCGCCGAGCTGCTCGAGAACTCCCTCACTTTTTCCCCGCCGGCTTCCCCGGTGGACGTGTACGGGCGGTACCTGGAGGGGGGCTACGTGATCGTCATCGCCGACGTCGGGATAGGCATGTCGGACGATGACCTCGCCACCGCCAACCGGCGCCTCTCCGGCGAAAGCACCGAACGCGAGCTCCCCGGCCGCTACCTGGGCCACTTCGTGGCCGGAAGGCTGGCCGCCCGCCATGGCATCTCAGTCTCGCTCCAGCCTTCCCAGTCGGGTGGCCTCGTCGCCCGCATCAAGGTCCCCT
>JAJZYO010000016.1 GCA_021798075.1 Actinomycetes bacterium | reverse complement strand
GTCAGCCCAGGCGTCGATGACCTCGATGCCGATCGACGAGCCGCCGAAACGAGGCTTCACTATGTAGGGGCCGGCGAACCCGTCCCCCGCAGGTGCCTCCGAGCCCGGGAGCACCAGCCGGCGGGGTAGGGCCGGGAGGCCCGCCGCCTGCACGAGCCCGGCGAAGGCCAGCTTGTCCATCCCGAGCGCGGCCGCAGCCGCCGTCGGGCCGGTGTAGGGGATCTCTGCCATGTCGAGGGCCGCCTGCACAGTCCCGTCCTCGCCCGGGCCCCCGTGGCAGCAGTTGACCACGGCGCTCAGCTCGAGCCGGCGTTCGCCGGAGAGCACCCCGCCTCTTGGGAAGAAGAAGCCCCCGCCCGGTTGGGCCACAAAGCGCAGCTCCCGGGAGCCCTTGGGGGGGCCGTCGAGGAAAGCCGCCGCCTCGAGGCTGGCATCGACGGAAACGAAGCCTCCAGCCTTGGTCCAGTAGATGGCTTCGACCCGGCCGGCCCCACCTGAGCTCTGCAGCGCCCGCGCCGCCTGAAGCCCGGTCAATATGCTCACGTCGTGCTCGGGCGACGGGCCCCCGAACACCACCCCGACCGGGCCGGCTGTAGTTGACTGGCTCACCCGGTCAAGGGTAGTGGTCGGGTAGGTCGTTCTCGTAGAGCACGGCGTCGCCCAAGCCGAGGTGCTCCGATACCCAGGCCACAGCTTCGTGCCGGTCGCGCACCCGCTTCACGGGGAGCCCGGCGGCGCGCGCGCCGGCGGTGAGGGCTCTGGCGTTGGTGCGGCCGACGACCACCAGCTCGGAGGCGACAGAACCGGCCCGCACGGCGAACCGAGCGTTCTCCTCTCGCTGGAGGCGGCCGAGCTCGACCATACCGGGCGTCACCACCACACGTTTTGCCCCCTCGCTGCCTACCTGGGCGAGCAAGCTGAGCGCAGCACCGGCGCCGGCCGGGTTCGAGTTGTAGGTGTCGTCGATGACCTTGACCCCCTTCGGGCTGGTCTCCGGGCTGCGCCGGTGGGGGGCGCGGGGGAGGCTGTCCAGCCTCGCGGCGACCACCTCGGGCGGGGCACCGAGGCACAGCGCGGCCGCGACGGCACAAGCGACGTTGCCTGGAGAGACCTCCGCCGCGACGTCCACCAAGAGGTCGAGCCCCGCTTTCTCAACGCGGACGCGGAGCTTTCCACCCTCAGGCGTCGCCGTCACGTCGGCTGGCCCCTCCGAGGAGCACCGCCACACGGTCTTGCCTTGCGCCTCGGCCTTCTTCGCCAGGCCGGCCAGCAAGGGGTAATCGACGCAGAGCACGGCGAAACGGGCCTTGCCCAGGATCTCGGCCTTGGCTTGCGCGATCTTTTCCAGGCTGCGCATCCGTTCCAAATGGACTGGCCCGATGGCAGTTATGACGGCCACCTCCGGCGTCACCCACTCGCACATCCCTGCTATCTCCCCGGGCCCGTAGGTGCCCATCTCCGCCACGAACACCTCGGTCCCGGGGGCGAGGTGCTCGTTGACCGCCCGCGCCAAGCCGGCCGCGTTGTTGAAGCTCGCTGGCGTGGCAAGGACCGAGAAGCTCCCGGCCAGCAAGTGGGCTATGTAGCCCTTGGTGGAGGTCTTGCCGAACGAACCCGTAACTGCGACCACCCTCGGGGAGACCGCGCCCAGTCGCCGGCGCGCACTTTCGACAAAGGGCGCCAGCAGGCGCTTCTCCAGGGGTTTGGTGAGCCACAAGGCGGCGTCCACGATGAGGGGGGCGCCCATCGTGCACAGGGCGGCGGCGCTCACCGCACCCGGCCACCCGGCGGCGGCTGCGACGCCTACGGCCAGCCCGGTCGCAACCGCGCACGCGGCCGCCAGGCGCTTCAGCCTCCCGGTCCAGGCGAACGGGGACGTCTTGCCCCGCACCGAAAGGCCAAGGGGCCCGGCTGCCGCGGCCGCAGCCGCGGCCAAGGCTGCCGGCGGGTACCCGAGCGAGGCCACGGCGCCGCCTGCACCGGCGGCGAAGATGGCGGCGTTGGCGGCCGATGAACCCCACCACCTGCGGGCGAACCGCAGCGTCATGCCGGGGAGGTAGTGCTCGCGCTGGGCCACTCGGAGCCAGCGCAAGTAGCCCGGGCCCAAGGAGGCGGCGGCGAGAGCCAGGGCGACGGGGTCAAGCGGTTGCACCATGGCTCAGCCCGTCGCGACCCTTTGGCGCAAAACCGCGTCGCGGAGCGCTTCCGCCAGTCGGGGCGAGAGCAGGTGGCCGGCGCCCTGGACGACCGTTGTCCGCACGGCACCCTCGGCCAGTCCCTGGAGCCCCGCCGTGACCCCCGGGAGCGATGCCACCTGGTCGTGTTCCCCCCACACCAGTTCGAGCGCACCCCCCGCCTCGACGAAAGCCCGCAGCGCCGGCACATAGGCCCCCTCCGAGGTCTCCTTGACGGCTTTCACGAGAACCCCGCGCATGACCTCGCTGGCACAGCGGTAATCGTCCGAGCCGTACTTTTGCCGCAGGCGTTCCATGCGGTCGGTGCCGACCAGGCCGGCGCGATGGAGCATACGCCCGGCACGGTAGGCGAGCGGCGGCCGCGGCAGCGCCCGGCCCGGTGGGGGCGCGAGGGGTGCGCCGGTGAGGACGAGGGCGGCCACCCGCGGGTCAGAGGCCAGGCGCACGGCCACACGCCCCCCGAACGAGTGGCCCACGATGACGGCCCGCCCGCAGAGGTCCTCCAGCGCGGCCACCACCACCTCGGCGTACTGGGCGGTAGACCACGGCACGGGGGGCTCGGGCGCAGCACCGAAGCCGGGCAGGTCCAAAACCACGGCGTCGAGGCCGGCCAGCGCCGCGGCAAAATCGTTGTGGTCCCTCCCCCAACCCGGGAGCGCCAGCACCCAGGGGCGGCCCGTCCCCTGACGTGCGCCCCAGAGGCGGCCACCGGCGAAGCTACTGAGGGCCATGAGCGGAGCCCCAGGCTAGCCAGCCGGCCCCGCCGGCGCACTTGTCCACCTACGCTGTCCCACCCCCCGGCTAGTGTAATTACATGCTTGTCAGTACCGGCGGCACAGCCACTGCTGAGCTGCTCGCCGGCCTCACCCCGCTGCAGCGCCGAGCGGTGGGAACGCTGTCCGCCACGGTGTGCGTGCTCGCGTCGGCCGGCTCGGGCAAGACCCGGGTGCTCACTCGGCGCATCGCCTACCGGGCGCTCACCGGCTCGGCCAAGCCCGAGCACACCCTGGCCCTGACTTTCACGAAGAAAGCGGCTGGCGAGCTGGCCGAGCGCCTGGCCGGCTTGGGCCTGGCGGGGGCGGTCAACACCGGGACGTTCCATTCGCTGGCGTGGCACCAGCTCCGGCGCTGGTGGGCCGACCGGCGCACGCCGCAGCCGGCGCTGCTCCAGAGCAAGGCGCGTCTGGTGGGAGAGCTGGCGAGCGGGCGTACGGGCCTCGAGGGCGCGGCCACCTCCGACCTGGCCGCAACGATCGAATGGGCCAAAGCCCGCCTCGTCCCCCCCGGCGAGCTGGCCGCCTCCGCCCACGAGGCCAACCGGGAGCTGCCTGCCGAGGCCGACGCCGTCGCCGCCTTGTACGCCCGTTACGAGGACGAAAAGCGCCGGCGGCGCCTGGTCGACTTCGAGGACTTGCTCGCCCGCTACGCCGACGCGCTCAGCTCCGACAGCCGCTTCGCCGCCGCCCAGCGCTGGAGGTGGGCACACGTATTCGTCGACGAGGTCCAAGACCTCAACCCCCTTCAGTGCCGCGTCCTGCTCGGCCTGCTCGCAGGCAACGACGACCTCTTCGTAGTCGGTGACCCCAACCAGGCGATCTACGGGTGGAACGGTGCTGATGCCCGTTTCCTCACCGAGTTCCCCCGCCGCTTCCCCGACGCAGAGGTTGTAAGGCTCGACGACAACCACCGCTCGAGCCCCCAGGTGGTCGCAGCCGCGACCGCGGTGCTCGGGCGCCAATCGGGCGGCCCCGTCCGCTCGAGCCGCCCCGACGGCCCGCTACCGACCCTGCGCTGCTTCGCGAGTGATCTCGCCGAGGCGGCTGGTATAGCCGCAGAGATCCGCGAGGCGGCGTCCCAGGGGCTCGCTTGGGGCGACATGGCCGTCCTCGGGCGCACCAATGCCCAGCTCGTCGCTGTCATGGAGGCCTTGGTGAAGGCCGGTGTCCCCTGCCGTGCTCCCGGCCCAGCCGAGGACGTCGCCGCCCCAGCCCCCGATGGCAGGCAACAGGGCGCCGGCGGGGCAAACGTCGAAGGCGGCCCACACGAAGACGGCCCTCCGCTGGGTTGGGGCTCCCGCCCAGGTGGGCCAGCCAATCCAGCCAATCCAGGCAATGACCCAGGCAATGATCCAGGCAATCCAGACAATACGGTGACGGTGTGCAGCTTCCACCGGGCTAAAGGCCTCCAGTGGCAAGCCGTGTGGGTGTGCGGCCTCGAAACCGGGTTTGTACCGATCGCCTACGCGGCCAGCCCGGCCTCGCTGGCCGAGGAGCGCCGGCTCCTCTACGTGGCCCTGACGCGGGCCGAGAGACGGCTGCACTGCTCCTGGGCCAACGAGAGGCGGGCGGCAAACGGGGCCGTGCTCAGGCGTAACCCGAGCCCATGGCTCGCCGTCCTCGCCCCCCAATGCTCCGGGACGCGCCCCGGCGACGACGTGGCAAGACCGGCTGAGGCCACTTCGCCGGCCCCGCCCGGCCGGGACCGCTCCCCCGCCGGGTTCCTAGCCATGGCACGCGGACGTTTGGCGCCAGCGCCCGAGGCTGCCAGTACTGTCGCCGACGAGCTGCGCCATTGGCGCGGACGGCTCGCCCGGGCGTCGGGGGTACCGCCTCACGTCCTGCTCCACGACTCCACGCTCCTCGCCCTGGCGCGGAGCAAGCCCAAGAGCACCGAGGAGCTCTTGGCCGTCCCAGGGCTCGGGCCGGTCAAGGTGGCTCGCTTCGGGCCGGAGATCCTCGCGGTCGTCTCTCAGGCGACGGCGGGCGATGGGACGGGGCCCCGAGAGCGGCCCGAAGTCAGCCTGCTGGCTCGGAGCGGGGCGCACTAAGATGCGCAATCGTGTCGGAGTGGTACTCGATCGAGGTGTTCGACGGTTCCACGTCAGCTGGCCTGTGGGCGGGAGCGTACGGTGACGCACTGGTCGAGTCCGCGCTCCTGGCTGGGGCGAAGGACTGGAGCTGGCATTACCACAGCTGGGGTGTGGTGCTCGAGGTCGAGTTCCAAGATGCGGCGTCTTGGGAGGCATGGAAGTCCCTCGCCGGGACGCAGGCAGCGCTCGACGCTGTACCCGACCCCCTCTCCGGTTTGATCGTGTACCGGGGCAGGGGAGGGAGCAGTGGAGCACCATGGCCGCGACGGCCACGCCCCCTCGCCGGCAGTGGCTCAGCCGCACTCCCCTTGCCGTGGGATTGGGACAGCGACGGCCCGGCATTACTGCCTGGGGTCCCGCGCCGCTTTCTGAGCAGCTCGGTCGGCACTGGCGCCGGGCTGGCAGGCTCACGCCTCACCCGTGCCCGCCTGTGGGGTTCTTAGAGCTCGACGTCCACGAGCACGGGCGCGTGGTCCGAGGGGAACTTGCCCTTCCGGGCATTGCGGTCCACCAATGCCCACTGCAGCTTGCCGGCGAGTGAGCGGCTCACCAGTACGAGGTCGATGCGCATGCCGCGGTGCTCGTGGAAGTCGCCGGCCCGGTAGTCCCAGTAGGAGTACAGCTTTTCGTCGGGCCACACCCCCCTAAACGCGTCCACCAGGCCCCAGGAAAGCAGCTCGGAAAGGCCCTCGCGTTCCTCGGGCGTCACGTGCGTCGAGCCTTCGAAGACCTTTGGGTCCCACACGTCCTGGTCGGCAGGCGCCACATTGAAGTCGCCACACACTGCGACGGCGTCGGCGGGGCTGGCCACGGCCTCCAGGTGCCGGCGAAGGCGTGCCAGCCAGGCCAGCTTGTAAGCAAAGTGGCCTGAGCCCACCGCCCGGCCATTGGGCACGTACACGCTCAGCACCGACACGCCTCCACAGCGCGCCGTCACGAGCCTCGTGTCCTGGTCCGGCTCGCCGCCGTCGGCAAAACCGCACACGGGGCTTTCGAGGCCGACTCGCGACAGGATGGCGACGCCGTTCCACTGGCCCGACCCGTGGTGCACGGACTCGTAGCCGAGGGCTTGGAACGCTAGGTGGGGGAAGGCCGCGTCCGCGAGCTTGGTCTCCTGCAGGCACAGCACGTCGGGCTGCGCGTAGCCGAGCCATTCGGGCACGCGCTCCATGCGAGCCTTCAACGAGTTGACGTTCCAGGTGGCGATGCGCACCGGCGGCCTCAGGACGACCCGCTGGCAGGCATGGCCACGACCTGGAACAGCTCGGCCGCGCTGCCCTCGCGGAGGCCGGCGAGCACGGCACTCGTCGACCCCATGGAGCGGAGGCGTCCCTCCAGGTCGGCCTCGTGCGCAACCTGGCTCTTGTGGCAGCGGAGGGCACTCAGCTTGCGAGCGAAGGTGGCCGTGATGTCGACTGCCCGGTTGGGCCGGGGCGACGCCATGAGCCACACCTCGGCCACAGCGTGGGGCTCGAGGCCCTCATCGAGGAGCTCAGGGTGGGCAAAGGGGTTACGAGCGTCGGGGTAGACGGAGCACACGGCGGCTTCTCCCGCCGCCAAGTGGTCTGGGTGGCTCGCCCCGACCCGTTCCCAGTTGCGCTCCGGGCTCTGGCAGACCAGCCGGTCCGGGCGCCACTGGCGAACGACCCTGCTCACATCGCGCCGCAACTCGAGGCTCGGGGCAAGCTTCCCGTCCGGGTACCCAAGGAAAGTGACCTCGCTGACACCGACTTCGGCGGCGGCTTCGCGCTGCTCGTGCCGGCGCAGCTGTGCGACTTCGGGGCGGCTCACCGAACGGTCAGAACCGCCCGCGTCTCCGTCGGTCACGACGCAATAAGCGATCTCCATCCCCGCGGCCACCCACTTCGCCATGGTCCCGGCTGCGCCGAAGTCGACGTCGTCGGGGTGGGCAGTCACTACAAGCACGCGGCGCGGCCCACCCGAGTCGTCGAGGGGCAGCAAGGGAACTGGGGAACCCGCTGGCACGGGCCAACTCTACCGACTACGGCAACCGCCACCCGCTAACGGCAACTGCCACCCGGTAAGGACCCGGTAAGAGTGGGCGGGCCAGTTCGCCTCTGGCCCGCCCACTCGGTGGCGCCCCCCAGGTGGCGCCGCCTCGAGCTACCCCGAGCGGCAGCCTTCGCCTGTGACGAGTGTTACACTGTGTCGCGTCGGGCGCCAGGCACCCCGGCTCTCGCACCGCCGGTACGAACGGGCGAGCAAGGGGCCGATAAACGCGGTTGGAAAAAGGCGTTCAGCGCCAATTCTGCAGATCCCTGTCGCGGTCATCCGTACGTCGAAAGTCCCAATTTTGCATGTGCAGGGCTCGCCGCCGTCCTCGTACCAAGCAAAGGCGCTACCATTCTCGACGTGCCCGCCCCTCGAAAGAGCGACTCGGAACTGGTGGAGGCGGTGCGGAGCGGGGGATCCAGAGAATTCGCAGAACTTTACCGCGCGCACGTGGGCACGGTCCGCGCTGTGGCTACGAGCCGCGTCGGCGACGACCCGGAAGCGGTGGCAGATGTTGTGCAGGAAACGTTCCTGCGCGCCCTGTATAGCTTGGGCGGCCTGCAGGACGCCACCCGCCTGCGCGCGTGGTTGAGCGCGATCGCCCGCAACCTTGCCATGGACCACTTACGCAACCGCCGGCGCGTGGTTGCCCTCGACGAGCCCTACGCCCTCGACCTGGCCGACACTCGTCCCGGCCCCGTCCACGTGGCGGAACTGTCGGACCTCGCTCGGCGTGTGCAGGGGTGCGTGGCGGGTCTCTCCCGGCGCGATGCGACCGCCATCGCATTGGTCACGCATTTCGGTTTCGGGGCCTCCGAAGTCGCCAGCGCACTGGGCCTCTCGGCGGGCGCGGCCAAGGTAATGCTCCACCGCGCCAGGCGCCGCCTCCGCCAAGCCTTGGTGCTCCAAGTCATGGTGAGCTGCCCAGACCTGGCCTGCCCCGAGTTGCGCCGCATCCTGGCCGAAGAGCCGCCTGACGCCGTTCGCCACGTGCAGCGCTGTGACCAGTGCATTTCGGCGGCGGCCAACGAAGTAGTCGCTGCTGGTTCGCCGGCCCCACCCCTCCGCCTGGAGCGGGCGAGCGGGGGTGCAGGTACCGCGCCCCGCGTACCAGCTGCCGACCTGTCGAGGGAAGCCGTGGTTACCGGGACAGCCCCGCCGCTACCCTCGGGTTTTGCGGAGTACTAGTAGCGGCGTCAGTCGGCCAAGCCGACGACGTGGACGCCCCTCTCACGTAAGGCCTCTGCCAGTGCCTCCGGCAAAGCGCTCGGACGCCAGTCCACATCGATAGCCGAGCCGCCCGGAGCTTCGATGTCCACGAGAGGTGGCGTATGGTAAGCGAGCGCGACGCCGGGCGCGAGGAGCTTGGCGAACATCTCCCTCTCCTCTTCGTCGAGCTCGTCGGCTATGAAACCGGCCAACTTGTCGAGCAGCCTCTGGGCAGCCTCGGTGCCGGAAGTAGGCATGGCCTACTATAGACGGCGCTCGCCGCCGGCTGTTACACGAACTCACAGATTTCGTCGCAAATCACGCAATTTTACGACGCAGCGTGCTGCCCGCGCGGTGTGGGCGCTGCGTGACTGGGAGAGTGGGCGCCGCCGGCTCAGGCAACCGTCCAGGTCGTGCCCGAGCGGAGGAGTGCTGCAAGGTCCCCCGGGCCCTTCCGGGCCGCGGCGTCGGCCAATTGGTCCTCTACGAGCGAGCCGTAGTCGGGGCGCTCGACGGCCCTGAACACTCCGATGGGGGTGGGTGAATATGGCCCACTGGCAAGACGGGAGAGGGAAAAAGCGAGAGCGGGGTCCTCCCTCGCCTCGTCGTGGACGAGCAGGGCATCTTCGCCCACTTCGCTCACGTCGACGATGACCGCGCTGCCGTGCGCGTCGAGCACGACCCCCTTTTCCCCATCTGGCCCAAACCGTACTGGCTTGCCGTGCTCGAGGGGTACGAGCATGCTCGGACGGTTGTCCTTGGACGTTATGGCGTCGAAAGCACCGTCGTTGAACACATTGCAGTTTTGGTACACCTCGACAAAGGCTGCACCTTTGTGCTGGTAAGCCCGGCGGAAAGTTTCCATCATGTGCTTGCGGTCCATGTCATGGGTCCGCGCGACAAAAGTCGCCTCAGCGCCAAGCGCGAGGGACACCGGGTTGAACGGGTGGTCGAGGGAGCCGAACGGGGTCGACTTGGTGACTTTCCCCGCCTCGGAAGTAGGCGAGTACTGGCCCTTGGTGAGGCCGTATATCTGGTTGTTGAAAAGGATGATCGTGAGGTTGACATTGCGACGGAGCGCATGGAGCAAGTGGTTGCCACCTATCGACAATGCGTCGCCGTCACCCGTGATCACCCAGACGTGCAGGTCGGGACGCGCCACCGCCAAGCCCGTTGCCAGGGCCGGCGCACGTCCGTGTATGGAGTGGACACCATAAGTGTTCATGTAATAGGGGAACCGGCTCGAGCAGCCGATGCCCGACACGAACACCGTCTCCTCCCGCTTGGCGCCGAGCTCGGGCATCAGTAGTTGCACTGCCGTCAGTATCGAGTAGTCGCCGCAGCCCGGGCACCAGCGCACCTCTTGGTCGCTGGCCCAGTCCTTGCGGGTCGTCGCCGGTGCGATCAAGTCCGTCATCGCCCCTCCGTCCTCAGCATCTCGAGCTGGGAGGCTATCGCCAGCTCCACGTCAGTGCGCCGCAACGGCAACCCGCCGACTTTGTTGAGCCCTTGCGCATCGACAAGGAACTCGCTCCGTACGAGCTTGCGGAGCTGGCCCAGGTTGACCTCGGGCACGAGCACACGTTTGTACGAGCGCACGACCTCGCCCAGGTTGCTCGGGAAGGGGTTCATGTGGCGCAGGTGCACATGAGCCACCTCGGCCCCCGCCGCCCGCACCGCCCTGACAGCGGCGGAAATGGCCCCATATGTGGACCCCCACCCGAGGACCAGGAGCTCGGCTTTCCCAAAGGGGTCGTCGACCTCGACGAGCGGGATGTCCGAAGCGATGCCGGCCACTTTTTGGGCACGTAAGCGGACCATGAGGTCGTGGTTCACCGGGTCGTAGGAGACGCTCCCGGGCCCGTCGGACTTTTCGAGACCACCGATGCGGTGCATGAGGCCGGGCGTGCCCGGGACGGCCCACGGTCGGGCCAGCGTCTCGGGATCCCGGAGATACGGCCAGAACACCTCCGAGCCGTCCGCGAGGATCTTGTTCGGCTCGGTGGCCATCCCGAACTCGCGCGAGAGGTCCGGCAGGGTTGCCACGTCGGGGATCGGCCATGGTTCGGCGCCGTTGGCGAGGTAACCGTCGGACAACACGATGACCGGGGTCCGGTACTTGAGAGCGAGGCGCGCCGCCTCGATGGCGGTGTAGAAGCAATCGCCCGGTGTGGAGGGGGCCACCACCGGTAGCGGGGCTTCCCCGTGCCGCCCGTAGAGCGCGTGGAGCAGGTCGGCCTGCTCGGTCTTGGTGGGCAGGCCGGTAGATGGCCCACCCCGCTGTATGTCGATGACCACCAAGGGCAGCTCGAGGGAGATCGCCAGCCCGATCGCTTCGGCCTTCAGGTCGAGCCCCGGGCCGCTCGTCGTCGTCACACCGAGCGCCCCGCCATAAGCGGCGCCCAACGCCGCGTTGACCCCTGCGATCTCGTCTTCGGCCTGGAAGGTCCGGACACCGAAGTTCTTGTGCTTGGAGAGCTCGTGGAGGACGTCCGAGGCCGGTGTTATGGGGTAGCTGCCGAGGAACACCGGCAGCTTGGCCAGCTGGCCGGCGGCGACGATGCCCCACGCCAGGGCCGTGTTCCCCGAGATATTCGTGTACGTGCCCGGCTTCAGGTGAGCGGGCTTTACTTCGTAGGCCGACTCGAAGATCTCTGCCGTCTCGCCGAAGTTCCACCCGGCCTTGAAGGCCAGGGTGTTGGCCTCTCGCACCATCTCGTTGCTCGCGAAACGCTTTGCCAACCACTCGAAGGTCGGCTCCGTCGGCCTCGAGTACATCCAGCTCACGAGGCCGAGGGCGAAGAAGTTTTTGGAGCGCTCGGCGTCGCGCGCCTTGGTCCCGCTCGGCTTCACGGCCTCGAGGGTGAGAGTGGTCATGGGCACCTCGTAGACCTTGAAGCCCGAGAGGGACCCGTCGGCCCGCGGGTCGGCCGCGTAGCCCGCCTTTTGCAGGCTGCGCTCGTCGAAGGCATCGCTGTTGAGCAGGATCGCGGCGCCGGGCTCCAGGTCGCCGACGTGGGCTTTCAAGGCAGCGGGGTTCATTGCGACCAGCACGTTGGGGTGGTCGCCGGGAGTGAAGATGTCGTGGTCCGAGATATGGATCTGAAATGCGGACACGCCCGCCACTGTCCCGGCCGGGGCCCGGATCTCGGCGGGAAAGTCCGGCAGGGTCACGAGGTCGTTGCCGAAGATCGCCGAACTGGTCGTGAAGCGGTCGCCGGCGAGCTGCATGCCGTCACCCGAGTCGCCCGCGAAACGGACCACAACCCGGTCCAGCGTCTTCACTTGCCGACTTCGGGTAGGTGTATAAGTCAATTGGGGTGCCCCCTCGGGTTGAGCCTCACGCGGTCCCGTTGCGGTAATCGCGCAATCGTTTATTTTACCCGACCATGGTGCTACAGCTCGGTCTTGCGGCCACCGCGGGCCAGCTAGGCAACCGTGATCGACTTGTCGGCGTAGACATCTTGGACGGCGTTGATGAGCTCGACACCTTCACGCATCGGGCGCTGGAAAGCCTTGCGGCCCATGATCAAGCCCGCCCCACCCGCACGCTTGTTGATCACGGCGGTGCGGACAGCTTCGGCGAGGTCGCTGGCGCCAGAAGAAGCGCCACCGCTGTTGATGAGCGGCACGCGCCCCATGTAGGTGTTAGCCACCTGCCAGCGGGTCAGGTCGATCGGGTTGTCGGTCGTCAGGTCGCTGTAGACGAGCTTCGAGGTCTTGCCGAAGCCGAGGGCGAGGAACCCACCGTTGCTCTCGGGCAGCTTCTGCTTCACGATATCGGCGTGGATCGTGACGCCCAGGTGGTTGGCCTGTCCCGTCAGGTCGGCGGAGCTCTCGTAGTTGACGCCGTCTTTGGTGAAGGCGCTGTTGCGCACGTAGCACCAGAGGACCGTGAAGAGCCCTAGCGAATGCGCCTCCTCGAACGCCTGCGCCACTTCGGCCATCTCACGCCGGGACTCCTCTGCGCCCCAATAGACGGTGGCCCCGACCCCCACAGCCCCCAGCTCGAACGCCTCTTGGACCGAGCCGAACATGACCTGGTCGTAGGTATTTGGGTAAGAGAGCAACTCGTTGTGGTTGAGCTTGGCGATAAAGGGGATCTTGTGGGCGTAGCGCCGGCCGACTATGCCGAGCACCCCGAGGGTGGTAGCCACCGCGTTGCAGCCGCCCTCGATGGCGAGCTCGATGATGTTCTTCGGGTCGAAATAGATGGGGTTGGGCGCGAAGCTGGCCGCCGCCGAGTGCTCAATGCCCTGGTCCACGGGCAGTATCGATATGTAGCCTGTGCCCCCGAGGCGACCGGTATTGAGCAGGAGGCCGAGGTTGCGCAGCACTGGCACCGGCCGGTCGGAGAGGGAGAACGCGCGGTCGATGAAGTCCGGCCCGGGAAGGACGAGGTCGTCGCGGGGCACGCCCTTGCACTCGTAGGTGAGAAGAGGCTCGGCCTCATCCCCAAGCAACTGGTGAAGGTCCATCCAAGATCACTCCTCGTAGCTCGTGCCCGGAGGCGGGCTCATGCTGCATCGCCGGTGCCGCAGGAACGGCCTGACCTGTTCAATCTAGTCGAGGAGCCAAGAACAGCGATAGGGCCGAACGGCAGGTGGTCTATCGGGCCGAACGATAGGGTCGGCGGAGTGAGCGGAGCAGCCCCCTGCCAACCCGATGGCCAGACAAGCGAGTGGGCCCACGGCGGCTCCGGGCGGCCTCCACCCCTGCCTGAGCCAGCCGGCGGGCCGGACAGCGCCGGCAAGCCGGTGGGTCGCCGCAGCGCGGGCGAGCCGGTGGGCCGGGGTGGAGCCGGCGGCAGCCCGGGAAAGGCCGGCAGGCTGGGCAGCAGCAGCGCCGGCGGGCGTCCGGTCCGCCTGGTCGCGACGGACCTCGACGGGACCCTCCTCCGGAGCGACGGGACCATCAGCCAACGCACCGCCGAAGCGGTCAGGGCGGCACGTGAAGCAGGCATACACGTCGTCCCGGTTACCGGGAGGCCTCCTCGCGCCACCTGGGACATCGCCGAGGACGCCGGCCTCGGACCCCTCGGCGCCTGCGCCAACGGAGCCGCCCTCGTGGACGTCTCCTCCGGAAAGGTGATCGAACTCGAGGCGCTCGAGCTCGAGTTGACCACGGTGCTCGTGGAGGGCCTGCGCCAGAGCTTCCCCGGGGCGCTCTTCGCGGTCGAGCAGGTGGACTGCTTCAACTACGAGATCGGCTTCTTCGAGGTCCTCCGGCAGTGGAACGGCGTCGTGAACCAAGTGCAAGACATCGTCGACGCTCTCGTGCCTGGCTCCATCAAGCTCATCGTCCGCCGGCCCGGTAGCACGGCCGCCGAACTGATCGCGCACCTCGGTAACGGCCACGCCGGCCACGCCGGCCGGTTTTCGCTCACGTCGTCCGGGCTCGACTGGGTGGAGATAGCGGCGGCGGGGATCTCCAAGGCCTACGGCACCGGCCGCCTGTGCCAGCTTCTCGGGATAGACCCCGGCGAGGTCCTGGCCGTCGGCGATTACTACAACGACTTACCGCTCCTGTCTTGGGCCAGCCGCTCAGCAGCGCCTGCAAACGCGTTGCCGGAGGTCCTCGCCATCGTCGACCGGGTG
>JAJZYO010000015.1 GCA_021798075.1 Actinomycetes bacterium | reverse complement strand
AACATGACTGGCATGGACCTCCTCGTAGTACCGGTAGACAACCCCGAAGGGCTCAACGTCATCTTGGGCCAGAGCCACTTCATCAAGACCGTCGAAGACCTGCACGAGGCGCTCGTCGGGGCCAGCCCTCGGATCCGCTTCGGGATCGCCTTCTGCGAGGCCTCGGGACCAAGGCTCGTGCGCTGCTCGGGCAATGACGACGGCCTGGTCAAACTGGCGGCCGACAATGCCCTTCGGGTCGGGGCGGGGCACTGCTTCGTCGTGTTCCTGCGCGAGGCGTTCCCGGTGAACGTCCTCAACGCCATCAAACAAGTCCCCGAAGTCTGCCGAATCTTCTGCGCGACCTCCAACCCGCTCTCGGTGGTGGTCGCGGCCGGCGAGGAGGCACGCGCCGTCCTTGGGGTGTTCGACGGCTCCTCTCCGCTCGGCCTCGAAACCGACGCTGACGTCGCCGAGCGCAAAGCCCTTCTGCGCTCGATCGGCTACAAGCTCTGAGCGCCGGTCGCGACGAAGCGCTCGCCCTGCTGGCTCACCAAGTCGGCTGCCACAAGCTCACGTAGGCCGCTACGCACCCGGAACAAAGCGAGACCGGTCACCGAAGCGACGTCCTCCTCCGTGGCGGGGCGCTCGAGCGCCGCGAGCATCGCCCGCCCCGAGGCGCTGAGCGTGCCGTCGGCGTTGAGGCACGCCATCAGACCTCGAGCGACTTCTTGGTCAAGTACCAGTCGACCGACTCGTAACCTTCGGTTTTCTTGATGAAATCCTCGGAGGTACGCTCTTCGGCCAGTTCGACCGTGTTGGGGGTGGGGATGATGACCTTGTCGCCGGGGCGCCAGTTGGCCGGCGTGGCCACCTTGTTCGCGTCGGAAACCTGAAGGGCGTCCACCAAGCGCACGATCTCGTCCATGTTGCGCCCCGTGCTGAGCGGGTAGTAGATCATCGCCCGGAGCACGCCCTCGGGGTCGATCACGAACACGCAACGGGACGCCTCGGTTTTGGACTCCCCCGGCATCAGCATCCCGTACGCCGTAGCCACCTTCTTGTCCAGGTCGGCAATGACGGGGAACGGGATGTGCGTACCGGTCTTGTCTTCGATGTTGCGCACCCAGGCGATGTGTGAGTAGACACTGTCGACCGAGAGCCCGAGCAGCTCGGTGTGGCGCTCCTGAAGTTTTTGGTAGATACCGGCGAACCCGATGAACTCGGTGGTGCAGACAGGCGTGAAATCCGCCGGGTGGGAGAACAGCACGAGCCAGCTCCCCCTGAAGTCGCTCAGCCGTACCGTCCCCTGCGTAGTCACCGCCTCGAAGTCCGGTGCGGGCTCACCGAGACGTGGCAGGCCTCGGGCTACTGGGGCTTCTTCTACCGTTGTCATGGCAATTCCTCTCTATCTCTCGTCGGTCAACGCCACGCTTAGCGCTCGGTACCCGGTACCGCTAGGGCCGAAAGTCCATAGCAACTTCGGCTCCGGCGAAAAAGGCCGGGCGCGGCCAGGAAAGGGCGCGCCCAAGCCAGGAGCTTCGCTAGCCCGACCGGCGTCACACGCCGGTGAGGGCCTCTTCGGAAGCCAACGTCGCGCAGGCCGCGTGGACGACCGCCGCAATGCGAAGGCCCTCGTGGATCTGGGTGGTGCTCATGCCGGCCGAACGCAGTTCCCTCTCATGCGCAGCCAAACAGGAACCACAGCCGTTCACGGCCGACACCACGACGCACCACAGCTCGAAGTCGGCCTTCTCTACGCCTTGCCGGGTGGCGATGACGTTCATCCTGAGCCGCGCCGGAATGTCCGCGTACTCGCCCGCTCCGGCGTCCGCGAGCAGGTGCTTGGCCCGGTAGTAGATGTTGTTCATGGCCATGACCGCTGCGGCCGCCTTGGCACCAGCAAACGCGGCATCGCTCAACCTGCGGCGCCCCTCCTCGACGAGCTCAGCGCTCCCCTCGCCCGCCGGCGAGGCGAGCGCGACCGCCACCACCGCACCCCAGAGCTGCTGCTCGCTGAGCGGCGACGCGTTTATGAGCCCGCCGAGGTTGAGCTTGATGTCTCGCGCGTACTCGGGCAGTGCTTCCTTCACCGTGTCGAGCCCCAATTCCTAGGCCCCCACGCCCATGAGCTCGCCCGGGTCCAGCGTGGCCTCGCCCGGACGCCAGTTGCAGGCACAGAGCTCGTCGGTCTGGAGCGCGTCGAGGACCCTCAGCACCTCGGCCACATTGCGCCCGACCGAGCCCGCCGTCACCATCACGAACTGCACGACACCATTAGGGTCGACCAGGAAGGTCGCCCGCTGCGCCACCCCGTCCTCCCCGAGGGTACCTGCGGCCTCCGACAGCTCCCGGCGGGTGTCGGACAGCATGGGGAAGGGGACCTCTCGCAGGTCCGCGTGGTCCTTGCGCCAGGCGAAGTGCACGTACTCGCTGTCCACCGACACGCCCAGCACTTGCGCGTCGCGATCGGTGAACTCCCGGTTCTGCCTCGCGAACTCGGCGATCTCGGTCGGGCAGACGAAAGTGAAGTCCTTGGGCCAGAAGAAGACCACCCGCCACTTCCCCTCGTGTGACTTGGGCGTAATGGTGACGAAGTAGTCCTCCGGGGACTTTGCGTCCACCTTGGCCAAGTCGCCTGGGACCAACGCAGTTAGTTCGTAGTCGGGGAACCGGTCGCCAACGGTCAGCATCGTGAGATTGTCCTCCTTGTGAATGGGTTCTCATGCAGACTACCCGGGCTCGGCCCGGTGCCGCGCGGACTTACAAGAGATATAGTGTTTGCCTAGTCGATCCATAGAACATCGCTATGAACGAGAAGACCCGCCAGCCCACCTTGGCCCAGCTCCGGGCGCTTGTCGCCGTGGCCGACGCCCTGCACTTCGGCGACGCCGCGGCCAGGCTCGGATTGAGCCAGCCGTCGGTTTCGGCCGCCATCGCCGGGCTGGAGGCCAGCCTCGGCACCGTCCTCCTCGAGCGCAGCACGCGCCGCGTCGTGCTCACGCCCGCCGGCACATCGGCCGCCGCTCACGCCCGCAGCGTCCTTTCGTCCGTGGACCGCTTGGTCGGGTCCGCAAAGCACGACGCCCAACCGTTCAGCGGGCCCCTCCGTCTCGGGGTCATCCCCACGGTGGCGCCCTACCTCCTCCCGCTGCTCCTCCGCACCCTGGTGCGCCGCTTCCCGGCGCTTCGCCCCGACGTGAGAGAGGACCAGACCGCTCGGCTGCTCGCGGACCTCGCCGCCGGCCAACTCGACCTGCTCCTACTCGCGCTGCCGAGCGGGGGCGACGCCGTCACCGAGTTACCTCTCTACGACGAAGACTTCGTCCTGCTCGTAAACGAAAAGGACCCGCTCGCCGGCAAGTCGCGCCTCGACCCCGTTGTGCTGCAACACGTCCGGCTATTGCTCCTCGACGAAGGCCACTGCCTGCGGGACCAAGCGCTCGACCTTTGCCGCCAGGTGGGGGCGACTACCAAGCACCCGGCCCGGGCAACATCGCTCACCACGCTGTCACGGTTGGTGGCAGCCGGCCTCGGGACCACCCTCCTGCCGGCCACGGCGGCCGCGGTCGAAGTCCGCCGGGGGCTGGCTACCGCCACATTCCGCCCGCCCGTGCCGGGCAGGCGTCTCGGCCTCGTGCACCGGGAGAGCAGCTATCGTGCCGAGGAGTACGCGCAAATCGCCGAACGTTTCCGGTCGGCCCTGCACTCGACGTCGCTGCCGGTGCGGGTGACGAGATAGTAGCCAGCCTGGGGCGACCAGCCTGCTCTCCCGCCTCTGGCTTCGGGCAAGCACGGATGGACTGCACGCCTCTAGCTGGGACCGGGCTCCCGGCACCTGCTAGCCGCATGGCACCAGGGTGGGGCTGGCTACAGGAGATGAGGGATGCTGCGCGCGCCGGTGTAAATCGCGACCGCCACCAAGAGGAACGTAAAAGCGAACGCCAGACGTCCCGGCCTCACCACCGACGCGACCCGGTTGCCGGCAACCGACCCGGCGATGGCAGCCGCAAGGAAAACGGCAACGAGAGTCCAGTTGACGTCCGCCTGCGTGCCCAGCCGTGCCAGCAGTGCTGCCGCCGTGTTCACGGCGATGACGAGCAACGAGGTGCCAACAGCTTCGGGCATCTCGAAACCGAGGGTCAGCACCAGGGCCGGCACGACTATGAAGCCGCCGCCAACGCCGAAAAAGCCCGTCAATAGGCCCACGACTGAGGCCGCGGCCACCACTCGGCCTATGTTGGCCAGCTGGGCGGGCGCTTCCCACTTCGGCCGGGCAAGCGCCAGCGGGGCGCTCGCCCCATGATTGCCTTCCCTCGCCAGCAACATTACCGGCGCGGGTGGCCCTGCGCTGGCACCAGCGACGGCACTCGGGCCCCACTCGCCCTCTTCGCCCAAGGCGGCGGTGCCCCTTGCGCGTCCCGCCTGGGGCCAGCCCGAGGAGGCGACCATCACCGGGCTACCAACCTCCGCGGGCGGTGAACTCGACGAACCGGCGGTCCCAGATTTGCCTCCGGGCGGCCGGGCGAGCCTCAACGCCATGGCTCCCGCCGCGACCAGGACCAGGCCGGCAAAGGCGCTCAGGAGCACGTCCGAGTTGACACCCGCGGACAGGCGGGCACCCACGAACGAGCCGGCGACACCGAGCGCCCCGAACACGAGCCCCTTCGTAACCCGCACCCTGCCGGCCCGGGCGTGGGCGAAAGTCCCGGCCAGCGACGTCAGGCCGACGATGACGAGTGGAGCCGTGGTCGCCCCGTGCGCGCCCTGGCTGAGCAGGTACACGAGCGCCGGCACGGTGAGGATCGACCCGCCCCCGCCCAGGGCGCCGAGGCTCAGCCCGATGACGACGCCGACGGGTACGGCGAGGAGCAGGAGCAACAACTGCCAGATCCCCTATCAGTTCCCTAGGCCGAACAGCGGTTGGGGCCGGCCTCGAGCTCCCGCGGGAAACCGGGAGTGCTCCGGCTCCCACCTCGGTTGACCTCGATTATCGCCCGGTAGTTGGGGGGCCGTTCGGTTACCCGAGCCGTAGCCCAAGAGACGAAGGCTTCTTCGTCCAGCGAAAGCGCATCGACGGACTGCCGCAACTCACCGAGCCTCGCACCGACGACTTCGTCTGGCACTACGGCCACGCCGTCGCCGTAGTGAGCCGGCAGCACCGTGACATCGTCGGGCAGGGGAAGGACCTTTTCCGACAGGGACCCGTGCAAGTTGCGAGCGAACTCCTCGGCCCGCTCGGCCAAGTCCGGCCGGCCGACCCCGTCGACAAAGATCGTGTCGCCGGACAGCACCGCGCTGTCATCGACAAAGAACATCGTCGACCCCTCCGTATGGCCGGGGGTGTGGAGCACGGCGACCGCCAGTTCGGCCCCTCCGGGTAGCCCGAAACGTTCCCCATCAGCAAGGGGGGTGAACTCGAAGGAAAAAGGGTCCGCGGGGTTGAGGTGAAGCGACGCCCCTGCCATCTCAGCCAGCGCACGCGCCCCCGACAGGTGGTCCGCGTGAAGGTGCGTGTCAAAGACCCGCGTGATGCGCCACCCGCGCTCGCCGGCCGCCTGCTGGTACACGTCGGAGTCGAGCGACGGGTCGACAACGTAGGCCTCGTCACCGGCGCCGATGACGTAGGAAAGGCAGCCCTTGCCCCGGCGTCGCACCTGCACTATGGAAGCGTCGGGCACTTGGAATTGAGCAGTGTCGTACACCTGGCCCCACGCCGCCATCCCTCCGGTCAAGTTGGCGACCTCGTAGCCGGCAGCCTCGAGCACCTCGGCGGCCGTCCGCGAGCGGTTGCCGCTGGCGCACACCGTCACGATCGGGCGGTCCGTCGGCACTTGCCCCAACCGGTCAGCCAGCTCGCGAAGGGGGATGTTGAGAGCACCTTGCATCGGCCAGGCCGCCACCTCGTCGGCGTCACGTACGTCCAGCAGCAACGGTCCGCCGGAAGCCCCGACCAGCTTCACCAGCTCCTTTGCGCTCATTTCGACAGGCAACGCTCACTCCTCTCATTGTAAGGCGGTTCCATATACCTAGGGGGGTATTCTGTTAGAGTCTATTGTAAGGTACTACGAACCAAACAAGAAAGGACAACCGAAGTGTGCCATCCAGTGAGGTGCAGGATCTGCGGCAAGACGACCTGGGCGGGCTGCGGACGCCACGTCGACCAGGTGATGAGAGGTGTCCCCGAATCGCAGCGCTGTGCGGGTCACCCGGTGGAGGCCGGCGACAAGCCGTCGCTCCTCGACCGGCTGCTCGGCCGGCGCTGACCCTCGGTGCCGGCGGGCTCGGGCGCCCCGGTAACATCGCCCTCTCGGACAAGGCGCCGGCGGGCCGTCGGGTCGTCCGGTCACAACCGCCCCGGGCACCTAGTTCTTGGCGGCTACTTCTTGGCGGCTACTTCTTGGCGGCTACGACCTCCAATGTGCCGGCCATCCCGGCTCTCGCCTGGCCAGGTACGGGGTCGATGTACTGGTAGGTACCCGGCTTTGCCGCCGTGAAGGTGAAGCCGCCTTCCTGAGCGCCAGCCGCCGTCGCGTCGCCGAGGAACCAAAGCGCCGAGCCGGGAAAGGCGGGCCTCGCCTCGGCCATGGGCATGTGCAACGCCGCCACGCCGGCGGGGACGACGGCCATGCCGTGCGCGCTCGCCTTGTCGTCGTTCACGAACATGAAAGAGACCTTGGCGCCGGCCCGCACCACGAGGTCCGGTGCCTCGAGGCCGCCGACCATCAGGCGGTGGCCCGCCCGAGCGACCGCCTGGATATTGACTGAACGGCCCGTGAACCTCACCTTGCCCGCGCCCACGGCGACGTTCGCACCCCTGAGCGGCTCGGTCGCCAGTCTCGAAGCAGCCCCGCTTTTCACCAGGTGCCCGGGCGCACCGGCGAACAGCCAGCCGACGTACCTCCCGGCCCCACCGCGACCCCAGGGCAAAAGGAACGTCGGGAGGTCCCGTCCTCTCTCCCAGCCAGGCGCATTGTCCCCGCCGGTCATCCAAGCGAAGGCGGCTCGGCTCTGCAGCGCGCGGTAGTCCAGAGTCGAGAGCCTCGACAAGTAGTAGCGGTAGAGGGGAAGCGAGGGCCGCGGGCTACCGCCGGTCAGGGCCGCGAGCGCTACGAGGGTACCGACCACGCCCACCGAGACCACTGCCAGCGCCACGTCCGCGGCCCGCCTCCAGCCGTGCCTGGCCCTGCTGCAGTAGCGCCCTTCTCCAAGAGACCCTCCCATGCCCGCCCAAGACCGCTCACGGGCGCGCAAGCCCGCCTTCTTGTAAAGCGCGGCGCGCGCCCGCGCCACCATGACCTCCGGCGTGATGCCGTTGCCCCTCTCGGACAGCTCGAGCTCGAGCGGCACGAGGGCCCGTACCTGAAGGCGCCTGATCGCCCGGGGCTTGTTACCGGCGAGGCAGAGCAGGTCCCTGGCAACCCTGGATACGGCCCGGTTCCATCGCCTCGAGCCGGACCGCCAGTCGCGAAATCCTGCACCCCGCCAAGGACGACCACGAGAAGCCAGCGCCTTTAGCTCTTTGGGTTGCGCGTGCGCCACCCGGTTGACCCACGCCCAGGCCTCGACCGGCTCCTGCCTCGACCTCTGGAGCTCGGCAAAGCGCCCGCTGAGGAACGCCTCGCACTCGTCGGCCAACCCCTCGCCACCAAGCCAAGGGCCAGCTGGTGGCTTCTCAGGCCACTGCTTCCTCTCGCGGCCGGTTGGGCCCAGCGTCGTCACCTCCTTGCCTCACCAGGGCGGCACCTTCGGCCCGCCAAACAGCGACCCTACGGCGGTCGCCGCCACCCCCAATAGGGCCCTTGGGCACTTGCTGCCGAGGATTTCTACTGGGCCCGCCTACTGGGCCCGCCTACTGGGCCCGCCTACTGGGCCCGCCTACTGGGCCCGCCTACTGGGCCCGCCTACTGGGCCCGCCTACTGGGCCCGCCTACTGGGCCCGCCTACTGGCCGCGCTCACTGACCGCGCTCACTGGCCACGCTCAATCGGGGCGGGCCAGGCCACCACTTCGCCCCGCACAACCATGGCGACCGGGTCGCCTACTTGGGCGGGGGGCCGACCCGGGCAGCGGGCGCGCAACGGGTGCCCGAAGCCGGAGATCCTGACCAGCAAAACACAGTCGTGACCGTAGAACTCCCGATGGACAACCGTCCCCGTGGCGCCGCTCGGCGGGGCACGCCCGTCCCCGAGCGCCCGGAGGGAGATCTGCTCGGGACGTACGAGGGCCCGGACCGGACCTCCGAGAGAACCGATGTCACCAGCCAGGCGAAGCGTCCCGAGCGGCGTCTCGACCGAGCCCTGCCCCGCGATACCCGCCAGGATGTTGGCTTCTCCGAGGAACTCTGCGACCGACGGGTCGACAGGACGGTCGTAGAGGGCGAAAGGAGAGCCGAACTGGCGGATCCGGCCCGAATCCATGACCCCCACCAGGTCCGAGACCGAGAGGGCCTCCTCTTGGTCGTGGGTGACGAAGACCGTCGTGGCGCGCTGGGCGCGCAAGAGCGCCATCACCTCCGAACGAAGCGACGAACGAAGCCCGGCGTCCAGAGAAGAAAACGGTTCGTCGAGCAGCACGAGGCGCGGGTGGGGGGCGAGCGCGCGCGCGAGCGCCACCCGCTGCTGCTGGCCACCCGAAAGCTGGTGGGGATAACGTTTGCCCAGGCCCTCCAAGCCGACCATCCGCAGCAGCTCCTCCGACCTCCCGCCGGCGCGCTGGGCCCGGGACAGCCCGAACGCCACGTTTTGGGCCACGGTCAAGTGGGGGAAAAGGCTGCCCTCTTGGGCCACGTAGCCGACCCGGCGCTTCTCGGGGGGAGTGAACCGGCGGGCCGAGTCCACGACTTCCCCGCCGATCTCGACCGCGCCGGCGTCGGGGCGCTCGAAGCCGGCGATCACGCGCAGCAATGTGGTCTTGCCGCTCCCCGACCGCCCCAGCACCGTCACGACCGAACCCTCCGGGACCTCGAGTTCGAGCCCGTCGAGCACCCGCTGGCCGCCGAAGGACTTGGAGACCCCCCGGCAAACCACGGCGCTCAAGCGACCACCTCGAACGCCGGCCTGCTGCCCCTGGAACTGCGGTAGCCCCGGTCGAACCACCGCCCGAGGAGGTAGGCGGGCGCCGCCGACAGGAGCATCATCATGGCCGCGTAAGGGGCCGCGGAGCCGAAGGCAACGCCTTGTTCCGCGTCTGCCCAAAACTGGGTGGCGAGCGTCCCTGCCCCCGTCGGCACGAGCAACAACGTGGCGGTGAGCTCCGTCGCGGCCGACAGGAACACGAAACAAAAGGCTGCGACAAGGCCGGGGGCCACCAGGGGCAGGGTCACCCTGAGGCGCACGGCCATGGGGCCCTGCCCGAGCGACCGACCGACCTCTTCGAGGCGAGGCGAGGCGCGCGCCACCGATGCCGCCATCGCCACGAGGCCGAGCGGGAAGAACATGACGGCGTAAGCAAATACCAGCAGTTCCGGGCTCTGGTACAGGAAACCGAGGAAATGGCTGGCCAAGTACACGAGAGCGAGCGCGACCACGATGCCGGGCACGGCTTGGGTGATAAACGTGGCCCGCTCGAGCGCGCCCGACCATTTCCGCTGGTGGCGGGCGGCCAACAAGGACACGGGGAGGGCGAGGGCGGTCGCGAGAGCGGCACCGAGGGCGCTGTAGACGGCCGTGTACGCCGTCGCAGCCCCGAGCGACACGGCCGTAGGAAGGGTCGAAGAGCCCCCGGCCAACATCCAGTAGGCCACCACGAAAACTGGGAACCCGGTAGCCGGCACCGCCACCAGGGCGACGGCGGCGAGAGCCGGCACCTTCGCCCGCCCGAGGGGCAACGGCCTCTGGGCACGCTCGGCCATGGGGCCGCTGCGCTGCAGCTTGCCTCGTTCCCTGAAACCAGCCTCTGCTCCGAGCACGAGGACCGAGAGGGCGACCAGCACGAGCGAGAGCGAGGAGGCGACGCCGGGGTCGAACTGGGTCTCCAGTTCACCGAAGATCGCAGTCGTGAAGGTTTGGTAACGCAGGTCCTCGAAAGCTCCGTAGTAAGCAAGGAGCGCGAGGCACACGAGCAAGCTGCCACCTAGGAGGGTGGAGCGCGCTTGGCGCACGCTCACCTTCCACCAGGCTTGCAACCTGGACAACCCGAGAGCGCGTGCCATTTCTTCCTGACCCGGGTCTGCCACCCTGAAGGCGGCCGCCATGGGCAGGTAGACGAGCGGGTAGAGGTGGAGCGTCATCACGAGGACCGCCCCCCAGTAACCGTGGATCCCCGGGAACATCGAAGACCACGTCCACGCCAGCACGAAGTCCGGCATGACGACGGGGAGCACGAGCAGCACCGCCCACGCCCGGCGCGCCGCTAACGCCGTGCGTTCGGTGAGCCATGCGGTGACCGTGCCGACCAAGGCGGCGAGCGCGGTGACGGCGAGGGCGAGGCGGACCGTGTTCCAAAGCAGGGTAGCGACAAACGGGCGGTCGAGCGTCGACCATACCGTTGCCCACCCCGACTGGCCCGCCTGGGCCAAGACCAACCCGAGGGGGGCCAGCAGCAACGCTACGACGACGACGCTCGTCGCCGCCAGCACCAAGGGGAGCCGGCGCCGGCGCCCGTGCAACCAACCGGCCAGCGCAGTGGCGGTCATGGCTCGCTCAAGTGAGGCCCGCCTGCTGGAGCAGGGACGCCGCCGGGAGGTCGTTGCCTAGTTTCACCACCGACACGACCGCCGGCTTCACCCGGGAGAGCGGGGGGAGGGCCGGGTTGGGCGGTACGCCCGGGCGGGCCGGGTACTCGAAGTCGTAGCCCCCGGCCAAGATGCGCTCGGCCTCGGCCGAGACGAGGAACGCCACGAACCTGTCTGCCGCTGCCTTGTGGCGGGAGGAGGCGAGGACTGCCGCACCCGAGATGTTCTCGAGCCCGCCGATGTCATGGCCCGGGAAGAAGTACAGCTTGCTGTGCATGTTGCGGGCGCCGACCTCCACCCGCAGGCGGTACCAGTAGTACTGGTTGATGATGCCCACGGCCCTCTGGCCGCGGTTGACCGTGGCTACCACGGACTCGTCGTCGCCGTAGAGCGCCGAGTTGGCCCGGAGCCCCTTCAGCCACCCGAGGGCTGCCCTCTCGCCGTGGGTGGCCAGGACCGCCCCCACCAGGGGCAGGAAGTCCGAGTCGGTCGGGGCGATGGCCAGCTTGCCCTTCCAGCGAGGTGTGGCGAGGTCGAGCAGGTGCGAGGGTAGCGCCGAGGGAGCCACCAGCTTGGGGTTGTAAGCCAGCGCGCCCACCCGGAGGGCGACACCGACCCAGTTGCCCGTCGGCGAGTCGTAGCGCGACGGGACCTGGCGGAGGACCTTGGCAGGCAACTTGGCCAGGAGGTGGTGCTCGGTGAGCAGCATCAGCTCGGGCGAGTTCTCCGTCAGGTAGACATCCGCCGGCGACCTCTTGCCCTCCTCCAGGATCTGGTCCGCCAGGACGACGCCGTCGTCGGTGCGCACCCGCACGTCGATCCCCGTCTTTTTCTCGAACGCCTTCACGATCGCGAGAGCGAGCTCGGGGTGCTGGCCGTTGTAGAGGGTGATGGTCTCGGTGCTCGCGCTCGCCCCTGCTCCGCCGACGGCGACCAACGACCCGCACGCGAGCAGTACCGCGCCGGCCCGTGCCAGCCAACGGTGTCGCCGCCTGAAGCCCACGGTGCCTCCTTCATCTCTGCCGGCTGTCCAGCTCCACTAGATGAGGTTAGTCTAAGCTAACTCAGCCGGCTGCGGCAGGGGCCACGGTAGCCTTGGGAAGGTGCACCACCAGGGCTTCCACCCGCCGCTCGAGCACTACCTGAAGGTGGCCTACGAGCTCGAGGAGGAGGGCATACCCGTGTTGCGGGCACGCATCGCGGAGCGGCTCGGCTACTCGGGGCCGACCGTGACCGTGATGGTCCGCCGGCTCGTGGCCGAGGGTTACTTCGAGGCCGACGAGCGCGAGCTGCGCCTCTCGGAGAAGGGCCACCAGCTGGCCGAGGGAGTGGTGCGCAAGCACCGCTTGGCCGAGCGCCTCCTCGCCGACGTGATCGGGCTGCCCTGGCCCAAGGTCCACCAGGAGGCGGATCTCTGGGAGCACGTCATATCCGACGAGGCCGAGGGCTACATAGTCGCCCTCCTCGGCAACCCCGCCACGTGCGCGCACGGCAACCCGATACCCGGGTCGGGGGCCGTTCCCCCACCGACGCGACCGCTCTCCCACGCGGAGCCCGGTGACCAGGTCCGCCTCGAGAGGCTCACCGAGACGGTCGAGCTCGACTTCGGCACGCTCATGTACCTCGACGCCCACGGCTTCCGCCCAGGCACGTGCGGAGAGTTGAAGGACCGCGCCCCCGACGGGGCCCTCACGCTCGCTGTCAACGGTATCGCCATGGCGGTCACCCCGGCGCTCGCCGCCCAGCTGTACGTGAGCGACGCCTCGCCACGCGCCGAGCCAACGCACTGACCCAGGGCGCCCCTGCGGGCCAGGTCCTTTCGGGCCTGGCAGGGCGGCAAGGCCTACGACGGTTTGGCGGTGGCGACGACGCCCCTACCGCTAATTAGGCAGGGTAATTAGGCAGGGTAATTAGGCAGGGTAATTAGGCAGGGTAATTAGGCAGCGGCAGAGGACTCGAAAACGGCGAGCAGGTCGTTGGCTTCGATAATCAAGTGGTCCGTGCCGTCCACGCGAAGCTCGGTGCCCGAATAGCGGGGGTAGAGCACCGTGTCGCCGGGCGTCACCTTGATCGACTCCAGGTCGTCGCCCACGGCGACGACCTCACCGCGCTGGGGCTTCTCCTTGGCAGTGTCGGGGATGACGAGCCCGCTCGAAGTCACGCTTTCCTCCTCCAGCACCCGGATCAAGACCCGGGAGCCGAGGGGCCGTACCTTTTCGCTCACAGAAATATGCTCCTCTCGTTTCGCAGTGACGTTGTTATTTGCTTCCTGGCTTTTCTTCCGTCCCGTCATCGCGCGGGCACGAGGCCGAGCAGGCGGTCGACCTGGCGCTGGTCGAAGCCGACCACCGGGTGGCCATCGATCTCGATGACAGGCACTCCCATCTGCCCGGTCCGCCGGACGAGGTCGCGCGCCGCGTGCTGGTCGCGGGTCACGTCGACCTCCTTGAAAGGCACGCTCCGGCTCCGCAAGTAGGCCTTGGCGCGCTGGCACCAAGGGCACGTCGGGGTGGTGAACACGAGTACCCGGTGGGTGCCGCTCATCGCGCCCCCGCTTCCTCACGGGCGCCGTGGCCGTCCTCGGCCTGGGCCGCGACCTTCCGCCGCACATCGTCCATGTCGAGCGCCTTCACCTGCGTGATCAGGTCCTCCAGGGCCGGCGCCGGCAGCGCCCCGGGCTGCGCGTAGAGCGCGATCTGGTCCCTGAAGACCATGAGCGTCGGTATCGACATGATCCCGAACGCCGCTGCCAGTTCCCGCTCAGCTTCGGTGTCCACCTTGGCGAACACCATGTCGGGGTGCTCCTCCGAGGAGGCCTCGAAGATCGGCGCGAAGTACCGGCACGGGCCGCACCAGGCGGCCCAGAAGTCCACGAGGACGATCTCGTTTGACCGGATTACCTCTTCGAAGTTGTCCTTGCCCAGTTTCAGGGTTGCCACTTGGTGCGTACCTCCGTCAGTCCGTCGCGAGTGGGTGCCACGGTGGCACCTACCCACAGCCAACCACTATACCCCCTAGGGTATTCCCACCGTGACATCGACCTCGATGCCGCCCCGCACCGCCTCGGTGACCACGCAGAAGTCCTCGAACAGCTCGAGGCAGCGCCCGACCCGGCCCTCGTTCCCCGGGGCGAGGTCGGGGTGGAGTTGCACCCGCACCCCGCTGACACGCAAGCGACCGCGCTCGTTGCGAGACGACGTGACCTCGACGTCCGCACCGAGGCTCCTCACCTCTATACGGGCCTTGCGGAGGCAGAAAAGCAAGCTGGCAGAGAGGCAATTGGCGACCGCGGCGCCGAGCACGGCGGCAGCATTTGGGCCAGAGCCGTCCCCGAGG
>JAJZYO010000014.1 GCA_021798075.1 Actinomycetes bacterium | reverse complement strand
GTCCCCGGCCAGTCCAAAGTCCCCGGCCAGTCCAAAGTCCCCGGCCAGTCCAAAGTCCCGGGCCAGAGGTAGCCCTGCATGCCAAAGCCACTTGTCATAGTCGAGTCCCCGGCCAAAGCGAGGACCATCGCGAACTTCCTCGGCAACTCCTACATGGTCGAGTCATCGGTGGGCCACATACGCGACCTGCCGAGCGACGCCAAGGAGGTACCCGAAGCGATGAGGGGCGAGCCCTGGGCGCGCCTCGGGGTGGACGTCGACAACGGTTTCAAGCCTTTGTACGTGATCGTTCGGGGGAAGAAAGAGCGGGTGACCAAGCTGCGGTCACTGCTCAAGGACGCGAGCGAACTGTACCTCGCCACAGACGAGGACAGGGAAGGTGAGTCCATCGCATGGCACCTCCTCGAGGTCCTGCACCCAAGGGTCCCTGTCAAGCGCATGGTCTTCCACGAGATCACCCGCGATGCCATCCGGGAAGCCGTCGACCACCCCCGCGACCTCGACCGCCGGCTGGTAGACGCGCAAGAGACGAGACGGATCCTCGACCGGCTCTACGGCTACGAGGTGAGCCCGGTCCTTTGGAAGAAAGTTCTCCCGCGCCTCTCCGCGGGCCGCGTCCAGTCGGTGGCCACGCGGCTCTTGGTCGAGCGCGAGCGCGCCCGCATTCGTTTCCATGCCGCTTCCTATTGGGACATCTCCGGGCGTTTCCACCCATCCGGTCGCCAAACTGGGCCCAGTTTCGGCGCCCAACTGGTGGCCTTGGACGGGGCGCGCCTCGCAACCGGCCGAGATTTCAGTGAGGACGGCCGGCTCACCCGGGCCGGGGCGGTCGTGCTCGACGAAGAGGGTGCACGTGGGCTCGCCGAGCGCCTAGGGCCGGCGGAGTTCAAAGTGCGAAGCGTCGAGGAAAAGCCGTGGCGGCGCGCGCCCTACCCGCCCTTCATGACCTCGACCCTCCAGCAAGAAGCAAGCCGGAAGCTGCGTTTTTCGGCCGCGCGGACTATGAGGGTGGCCCAGGACCTTTATGAGGCCGGCCACATCACCTACATGCGTACCGACAGCACTTCGCTTTCCGACCAAGCCCTCGATGCTGCCCGGCGGGCCGCGCTCGAGCTCTACGGGCGCGACTACGTACCGGGCTCGCCACGGCGCTACGAAAAGCGGGTGAAAAACGCCCAGGAGGCGCACGAGGCGGTCCGCCCCGCCGGTGAACGCTTCACGCACCCCGACCAAAGTGGTCTTGCCGGCGACCACCTGCACCTCTACGAGCTGATCTGGAAGCGCACTGTCGCGTCCCAGATGACCGACGCCGAAGGGCTCTCGGTGCAGGTGCGCCTGGGTGCGCTGAGCAGCGCGGGCGAGGACGCGGAGTTCGCAGCCAACGGCCGGGTGGTCAGTTTCCCCGGGTTTTTGCGCGCATATGTCGAGGGCTCGGACGACCCAGAAGCCGAGCTCGAGGACAAGGAGATCCGTCTCCCCCGCCTCGCCAGGGGTGACCCGCTCGTGGCCGAGGAGCTCCAGGCGGAAGGCCACACCACCCAGCCGCCGGCCCGCTACACCGAAGCCTCGCTGGTCAAGGCGCTCGAGGAGATGGGGGTCGGGAGGCCTTCCACGTACGCCACGATCATCGACACGATCCAGCAGAGGGGCTATGCCTGGAAAAGAGGCTCGGCTCTCGTGCCATCGTGGACGGCCTTCGCCGTAGTGGGCCTCCTCGAGCAGCATTTCGCCAAACTCGTCGACTACGGCTTTACCGCGGAGATGGAAGAAGACCTCGACGGCATTGCCCGCGGGGACCAGGAGTCATTGCCGTGGCTGACAAAGTTCTACTTCGGCACACCTTCGGCCAACGGATCGGGTGACCAGGGCCGTTCCGCCGGTAGGTCCGCCAAGGGCGCGGGGGGCCTGGTTGCCGGCCCTCCGTCAGGGAGCGGTGACGGCAGCGGCCTCAAACAGATGGTGGCCGAGCGCCTGGGCGAGATCGACGCCCGGGCGGTCAACTCCATCCCGGTTGGCGGTCCGGGCTCGGGCATTGTGGTGCGCGTCGGGCGTTTCGGGCCGTACCTGCAGGGCACGGAGAGCGAGAAACGGGCGTCGCTGCCCGAGGATCTGGCGCCCGACGAGCTCACGTTGGAGCGAGCCCGCGAGATGCTCGACGCGCCTCCCCTCGAGCGGGCCGAGCGTGAACTCGGCACCGACCCTGTCACCGGCCTCCCCGTTTACGTGCGCGACGGCCGGTACGGGCCGTACGTGCAGCTCGGTACGGAAACCCAAGGTGCCGGCGCCGAGGCGGGAGGGGCGAAAACGCCGAGCCCTGGGAAGGCCGCAAAACCGAAGACGGCTCAAAAACCCAAGAGGTCGTCGTTGCTATCGGGGATGTCGCCCGCCGAGGTCACCTTGGAAGAAGCGCTCCGTCTCCTCTCCCTCCCGCGCACCTTGGGCCGGGACCCCTCGAGTGGCGAGGAAATAGTGGCTGACAACGGGCGCTACGGGCCCTATGTGCGCCGGGGCAACGAGTACCGCTCGCTCGAGAGCGAAGAGCAGCTTTTCACCGTCGGGTTGGACGACGCTATCGAACTGTTCTCCCGCCCACGGACGCGCCGCACGCGCCAGGCGGCCGCCCCCCTGGCCGAGCTCGGCGACGACCCCGTGAGCGGCGCGCCGGTGGTGGTCAAAGAAGGCAGGTTCGGCCCGTACGTGACCGATGGCACCCTCAACGCTTCCCTCCAGCGCGGCGACAGCGTCGAGGGCCTGACGCTGGAGCGAGCGGCCGAACTGCTAGCCCAACGTCGCGCCCGGGCCGCGGCCGACGCCGAGGCGGGGGTAGCCGGCACGCGTCGCAGGCCGGCGGCCGGTGGGCGCAAGCGAGCTGCCGCCACTCGCAGCCCTCGGGCCACCAAGACGACTAAGCGCACATAACACCTTTTACGCCACACCTCTTACGCCATACCTCTTACGCCATACCTTTTACGGCTAAAGGCGCTCCGGTCCCCACGGCCAGTCGGCGGGCTGCTTGGCACGCGGCGATAACCGGGGTGCGCGGCAGGGGGCGCATGTGCGAGCATGGGACCATGGCAGTTCCCGACAAGGCCCGTGTGTCAGCCCGCGCCGCCGCCGTGGCGGAATCAGCCACCCTGGCCGTCGACGCGAAGGCCAAGGCGCTCCGCGCAGCGGGCGAGGACGTCGTCGGTTTCGGCGCCGGCGAGCCGGACTTCCCGACCCCTGAGCACATAGTCGAGGCGGCGGCTTCGGCGTGCCGCGACCCTCGCAACCACCACTACACGCCTACGGCGGGGCTGGCGGAACTGCGGGAGGCGATCGCCGCCAAGACGGCCCGTGACAGCGGCTTCGAAGTGGCACCGTCCCAGGTGCTCGTGACAAATGGCGGCAAGCAGGCTGTCGAGGAAGCCTTCGCCGTCCTTGTCGACCCCGGTGACGAGGTGTTGGTGCCGGCCCCTTACTGGACCACCTACCCCGAGGCGGTGCGCCTGGCCGGCGGCGTGCCAGTGGAGGTGCCGACCACCCCCGAGAGCGGTTACAAGGTCTCGGTGCCGGAGCTCGAGGCGGCCCTCACGGCCCGCACCAAGGTCCTGCTCTTCGTCTCGCCGTCCAACCCGACCGGGGCCGTCTACAGCGAGTGGGAGGCGAGGGCGCTGGCGACCTGGGCCGACGAGAGGGGCCTGTGGGTGTTGACCGACGAGATCTACGAGCACCTCGTGTATGGAGGTGCGAAGGCACCCTCGCTGCCGGTGCTGCTCCCCGGGCTGGCCGACCGCTGCGTGGTCGTGAACGGCGTGGCCAAGACCTACGCCATGACCGGCTGGCGTGTCGGCTGGCTCATTGGGCCGGCAGACGTCGTCAAAGCCGCGACCAACATACAGAGCCACTCGACCTCCAATGTCTGCAACGTGGCCCAGCGAGCCGCACTGGCGGCGCTTCTGGGGCCACTCGACTGCGTGGAGGAGATGCGGGCCGTCTACGACCGGCGTCGGCGCGCCATAGTCGCAGCCTTGTCCAGGCTTCCCGGTGTCGTCTGCCCCGAGCCGGAGGGTGCTTTCTATGCCTTTCCGAGCTTCGCGGGCGTGCTCGGCGAGGCGCTCGGGCCGGCCGGGAAGCGTCCCCGGAGCTCGCTCGAGCTGGCGGAGGCGGTGCTCGAGGACGTGAAGGTGGCCTTCGTGCCCGGGGAGGCTTTTGGCGCCGCCGGCTGCGGGAGGTTCTCCTACGCGCTGTCCGACGACGACCTGGCCGAGGGTATGGAGCGGCTGGGTAAGTTCTTCACCTGACCCGTACTCGCTGGCCAAGGGTGCGGACGCGCGGTGGCCGCTGGCCCCCTTGGGTTTTTTCCCGGCCAAATTGCCCGTATTGTAACGATAGAGAAGAGACTTTGATCGGCCTGTGATGGTTTTGTGATCACTGCGCCCGTGGCACAACCTAGCCTCCGTCTCGCGGGTAAACGGGTTGGTGAGCCGATGACCCTAGGAGGGACGCAACTTATGAAGCACAAGTCGATAAGCGTTGCCGGCAGCGTGGCAGCGCTCAGTTTTCTGGCCGTGGCCCCCGTGCTGGCCGGGGCACCACCAGCGCAGGCCACGACGGTCGTGACAAGCGAGCAGTACACGATCGGCAACGGTTCTGTGACAGGCGCCACGGCCGTTGCCCAGCCCGACACCGCCGGGACCACGGCCAACTACACGGTTGGCTTCACCACGCCCTCGGCGCTGGCGGGGGGTTCCGCGACGGTCACCTTGGCGTCCGCGGGCAACGCGGTCACGTTCCCAGCCACCGTGAGCGACTACTTCGTGGTCGACAACAGCCACCCCTCTTCGGGGGTGACCGTCTCCAATGCGGCGCTCGCTAGTGGGGGCCACACCGTCACGCTCACGCTCGGGGTGTCGGTCCCTGCCGGCAGCTCGATGTCGGTGTACGTGATCGGGGCCACCAACCCGCCGGCCGCCGGCTCCTACAGCCTGGAGGTGTCGACGTCGGCCAACTCCGTGCCTGCGAGCACGGCTGACTTCCAGATCGTCGCCACGGCGACCGCCCCGACGTTCGCACCGACGGCCTCCCCGGCCCTGGTGGGCGGCACGTCCACGTACACGATCGGCGTGTGGAAAGCTGCCGCTGCCGTCAACGCGGGGGGGAACATAGTCGTCAGCTCGTCGGCCGGCGCCGGCACGAGCGACAACGTCGGGTTCCCCACCGTCACCTCCGACTACAAGGTCACCGACCTCACGACGGGGGCTTCCAGCGCCCCCCAGGCGGTAACAGTGGCACCGGTAGGAGGCGCGAGCTCGGGCCAGCAGGTGACTTTGCAGGTTGCCACGGCCATCGCGGCGGGTGACGAGCTCTCCGTAACGGTCGACGGGGTGCGCAACCCGACGAGCACTCAGACCGACGTCGTCACGGCTGCGGCGCCCGCCGGCACCACGCCGGCCAGCGCCTCCCTGCAGATCGGTACGTCCGTGGCCAACGCGACCATCGCGCTCTCCGAAAGCGGGGCCGGGGCGACGGGCGTTGTGTACACGGTCGGGTTCAAGCCGGCGACGGCCCTGGCGGCTGGCGGCACGGTCACCGTGGTGGCGCCGGTGGGTACGTCGTTCGCAGGGGCGACGGTCACTGTCGTCGACTCGACCCACGTGGCGAGCTCGGCCACCGTCCCGGCGGCCTCGGTCCACGTCTCGGCCGCGGGCGGCTCGACCACCAACAACGAGCTTTCCTTCTCCGTCCCGAACTCGATCACAGCGGGTGACTCCGTGTTCGTCGAGATCCAAGGCGTGGCCAACCCACCGGCGGGTACCTACGGCGGATCTGCAGGCAACTTCACGGTCGTGACCAGCGCGGACGTGGTGCCCGCGCCGGTGCCCTCGTATACCGTGACGGCCGCGGCCGCGCCCGCTTTGGCGACTATAGAGGTCAACCCCACCACCCCGGAAGCTTCGGCCACGTACACGATCGGGGACCTCCGGGCCACGGCCGACCTGGTGGCGGGCTCCGCCACGATCACGCTCGACGCGCCCCAGGGCACGGTCCTGCCCGGCGCCGCGGTCGACTACACGGTCGGCGACTTGTCCACCGGGCCCGGGAGCGCCCACCCCGCGTCCGTCTTGGGCGGGGGCAGCGACACGGTGACGCTGGGGCTCGGCGCCACGGTCGCCTCCGGGGACTTCATCGACATCGTGGTCGACGGCGTCGTCAACCCCGGCCCTGGCACTTACCAGCTCACCGTGGCAGGAAACCTCGAGGCCGCCGCTGCCCCCTCCACGACACCGCCGCCGCCCAAACCGGTGGCAGCCAAGGCCACGTCGACCGCGCTGTCGGCCTCGGTCAACCCCGTCAGTGTGGGCCAGGCTGTCACCTACACGGCGACGGTCTCGCCGGCGCCAAGCGGAGGGTCGGTCGTGTTCGAGCAGGGCGGGGCAGCGATAGCGACGTGCACTTCCCAGGCTCTCAGCAACGGCCGGGCGACCTGCAGCGTCACCTACTGGCAAGGCGGCCGTCATGCCGTCCAGGCCATCTACACGGGCACTTCGGGCTTCAAGCGTTCTGCCTCGGCCACCCTGTCCGAGGTCGTGAGCCTGCCGCCGACCGGTTACTGGCTCCTGGCGAGGACCGGTGCGGTCTTCGGCCTCGAGGGCGCGCCCAACTTCGGGGGCATGTCGCTGTCGGCTTCGAGCGGTGCTGTGGCGGACATAGCCAGCACGCCTTCTGGGAAGGGTTACTGGGTCGTGACCTCCAATGGCACGGTCTCCGCGTTCGGTAACGCCAAGTTTTACGGCGACCTGCCGCGCATCAACGTGCACGCAAAGGACATCGTCGCCATCGCGCCGACCTTCAACGGCCACGGCTATTGGCTGATAGGCAAAGACGGCGGGATGTTCACCTTCGGCAACGCCCGTTTCTACGGTTCGATCCCAGGCCTTCACATCCACGTCCATGACATCGTGGGCATGGTCGCCAATGCCGGCGGAGGCGGGTACCTGCTCGTCGGGGACGACGGCGGCGTGTTCACCTTCGGGAAGGCTCGGTTCTATGGCTCGCTGCCCGGCATCCACATCCACGTGCACGACGTGCGAGCGATCCTCCCCGCTTCTCTCGGCACCGGCTACGTGCTGGTTGGCTCGGATGGCGGCGTGTTCAACTTCGGCAAGGGCGTGCGCTTCTATGGCTCGCTGCCCGGCATCCACGTCCACGTGCACGACATCGTGGGCATAGCCCTCACCCCCAGTGACGGCGGCTATTTCATGGCCGGCAGTGACGGCAACGTGTACGGCTTCGGCGATGCTCACGCCGCGGCCATGCCGAGTGGCCTCTCGGGCAACCTGCCCGTGGTGGCGATCGCCGGCACCTGAGCCTGCCGACGAAATCTGGAGCACGACGGACAGGGCTAGCGGCGGTACCACCGGCACCTGTCCGTCGGGCCCCTCGCCCCACGAGCGAGAGGGCCCTCAGGTCAGCTCGGCGGAGCGCCGCCTGCCTATTGGATGGGCGTGGCGAGCAGGTCGATCTGGCCTTTCCCGTCTCGGGCCAGCGAGAGGAGCGTGGCGTCGTCCTGGTCGTCTCCGGGGCCGGCACCGAAGCCGATGGCAGAGAGCCGGTAGCCCAGCTGGCGGAGCTGGGCGAGGTAGGCGCCGGCGCCTCCCCAAGGCGAACTGTCCAGGGCGAGCGGGTAGAACTCCGAGACGAGCGCCGGCCTGTCCCTGGCCAACATCTCTGCCGCGCCCGCCAGCACGAGAGGTTCCGCGCCCTCGACGTCGAGCTTGACCACGTCCACGTGGGTGACGCCGGCGTCTTTCAAGAGCGAGTCGAGCGTGCGGGCGGCGACGACGAAGTTCACCCTCACCGGTTGGGGCGGAGGGCTGTCTACCGGCACTATCCGGCCGTTGCTGCCGTCGGTCTCCAAGGCCACGGTTCCGGTCTGGTCCGAGAGCGCCACGGTGAACACCTCGATGTTGCCAAAGCCGTTGTCCTCGACGCTTCTGCGGGCCAGGTCGCAGTTGAGCGGGTTGGGCTCGACGGCGACGACCCGCCCCGTGGGCCCGACGAGCCCGGCCGCAAGCAGGCTGAACCAGCCGATGTTGGCCCCTGCGTCCACAAACGTCGCGCCGGGCCGAAGGAGGGAGCGAACGGTCGCGGAGACCCCTGGCTCGTAGGCGCCCGTGACCGAGATCGTGTGGCCGACGGCGTAGTCGGTCGGGTCGACGTGGACGAGGAAACCCTCCTCGGTCGAGACGGCCTCGGTGGGCGGCGCCGACGCCGTGCGGCCGAGCCCGTGCGCCCGCACGAACTCCACGCTCCCTACGAACTCCTCCACCAGTTGGCCGACAGAGATGCCCCCCCGGCCGAGCCGCTCGCGGTGGTGGGCAATGCCCCCGGGGTCCGCCTCGCGCCCGAGGAGGAGCCGGTAACAGGCAAGGACGTCCTCGAAGCTCGCCGGCTCGTCCCAATAACGAGCCTCACAGCCCTCAGAGCTGCCAGAAGAGCGGCTCGCGGGCACCGCGGCTATGCTACCGGCCCGGGGTGCTCGTCTTTTCGCCCCGTGGCCGCCGAGGGCGCAAGTGACAGTTCTGGAGAGATGATTGAGACGCCGGGTCGCTTTTGTTAGCCCTCGTTTCGGGGCGGACATCGTGGGTGGGGCGGAGGCGGTGGTGCGAGGCATCGCCCTCGGCCTGTTGGAGCGCGGGTGGGACGTCGAGGTGCTCACGACTTGCGCGGTCAACCCCTATACGTGGGCCAACGAACTGCCCGAAGCAACGAGGCTGGAGGAGGGCCTGGTAGTCCGCCGCTTCGCCAACGTGCTTGCCACTTCGGCGAGCAAGGAGCACGCCGTGCACGGGCGCATCTACTACGGGGAGCGGCCCTCGCTCGACGACCAGGTCACGTGGCTGAACGCGCTGTTCCGCAACCCGGGCCTGTTCGAGGAGATCTGGAAGGCGAAGTACGACTTCGATGCCTTCGTCTTCGCGCCCTACCTCTTTTGGAACGCCACTGTCTGCATGCCGGCGGTGGCCGACCGGTCCGTCGTGATGCCCTGCTTGCACGACGAGGTGTACGCCCGCATGGAGGTCATGCGCCACGTGCTCTCCCTGCCGGCCTCGGTGTGGTTCCTGTCCGGGCCGGAGCATGAGCTGGCGCACCGGCTGGGCCCGGTGACACCCCAGCACAGTGTGATCGGGTCCGGGATGGACGTGCCGGAGTCCTACGAACCGGACGAGTTCCGCTCGGAGTACGGCATCGACGGGCCGTTCGTGCTCTACCTGGGGCGCCGGGAGGTCGACAAGGGCTGGCCGTGGCTCGTCGAGGTCTTCTCCCGGGCCCGGTCGCCGGTCAAGCTCGTGTGCGCGGGAGCGGGAGACCCCGAGGTCATCCCGCGCCTACGTGGCCGCGTGATCGACGTGGGCTTGCTGAGCGACGAGCAGCGCAACAACGCCCTCGCGGCGGCGCTCGCCTATGTCCAGCCGAGCCTTCACGAGAGTTACTCGCGCACGCTCATGGAGTCCTGGCTCGCGGGCACGCCGGCTCTGGTCCGCAGGGGCAGCGCGGTGGTCGAATGGCACGTCGCCAACTGCGGTGGCGGCTTTTCGTTCGGCACGTCGCGCGAGTTGTCAAGCCTGCTCGGAAGGCTCCTCTCCGACCCCGACCTCGCCAGGGAGATGGGGGCCAAGGGCCGTGCTTACGTGCTCGACAACTACCAGTGGCCCCACGTGCTCGACTTGATCGAGGCGGACCTCCTGACGCTCAAGCCCGGCCGCTGACGCACGGGCGCGCCGTCTGGTCGGCGGGCTACCCCGCCTGGCTCGGCGCCCATCAGAAGACCCTGATCGTCCGGCTCGGGAGAGCGCCCGGCGCACCAGTGCGTTCGGGTCAGACGAAGGCCTTCGGCCCTGCGGGCTCCTCTGGCCAACTCGCGTCACGCCCCGCCCAGGCACGCCAGACGTCGTCGGGCCGCATGGCCCAGCGCGGCGACATGGCCACCCGTGTCGCGACGGCCCAAGGGAGCAGCTGCCAGATGCCGGCCCGGACTCCCTCGTCTGGCCCGTTGCGCCACCGGTCGCGCAGGGCCGTTACCACCAGGCCCGACGGGCCGTTACGGACCATGGTGAGGGTGCGGTTGCGCTCGGCCATGACCCGGACCCCTGCGACATGCTCGCCGCCAGAACTGGCCGAGCCGCGGTGCTCGATGGATGCCGCCGGGTCGTAGACGAGCCGCATGCCGGCGAGCCTGGCCCGCCAACACCAATCGATATCTTCGTAATAAGCGAAATAGCGTGCAGCGAAAGGGCCCAGGCGGCGCCAGGTGCCCAGGCGGGTAACCCAAGCCGCCCCCGAGAGGGCAAAGCGATCTGCGGGCTTGTCGAAGCGTCCGTCGTCGGGGGCGCCCGAGCCTATGTCGCCTGCGTAGCCTCGCCGGTCGATGCGCGCTCCGGTGCTGTTCACGAGCCTCACCACCGGCCCGAGGGGAGGGGCTTCACCGTTCACCAGGACATCGGCGCCTTCGTCCCCTTCGGGCAGGGGGACGTACCAGGGGCGCGGCCCCGCGGTCCAACGCCACTTGTCACCGCTCCCGTCGGTTTCCAGGCGGTGGAGGCCTGGCCCCGTGGCCGCGGCGAGGACGTTGTGGCCGCCTACCAGGACCGTCCTCACTTGCCGGCCGAGAGGCCTCGTGTCACCCGGCGCCCTCCATTCGGCGTCGGGAAGGGTGACCTCCCGGTAGAGGGTGGAGAACACGATCTTGGGGCCCACAGCCGCCACCGATGGGTCTGCGAGGGCTTGCTCTGCGGAGGCGAGCCAGCCCGGGGAGGCGACCGCGTCGTCGTTCAAGAGGGCGAGCAGGTCGCCCTTGGCCAGCAGGGTGCCGGCGTTGACCGCGGGTGCGAAGCCGAGGTTGACGGGGGAGCGCAGTACCACCGCACCTGCCGCTCGCCCGATCTCGGACGCCCTGGAGCCCTCCGAACCGTTGTCCACGAGGATCACTTGGTCGGCTTGGCCCGATACGGAGCGCAGGCAGGGCTCCAGCCAGCCGGCCGGCCGGTAGCTGACGACGACGACGCTCGTGCTCAAATTCGGCCGTCCCCCCTGGCCGCCGCCTGGGTCACTCGGGGCGGGCCCGCCTCGCGGCCAGGCTCGGGCTTTTGGCTATGGCTTCGGCCACCATCCGGGCCGTCTCGGCAGGAGGGCCGCCGGCTTCCAGCACTTCGGCTCCAGCCCGCCTCAACTTGGAAAGCGCGCGTTGTTCGTTCTTTTGGCGGGTGTCGCTGGTCAGGGCGACGATACGGGTGTGACGAGTTGCCGCAAGCCGTTCCAATGCTTTCAGGCCCTCCCCCTCGAGGCCGGCGGGCCGTAGCACGACGGCGTCGTAGCCTCCCCGCCAGGGGTCGAGCTTGTCGAAGGTGCGCCAGGGCAAGAGCCCTGCCAGGGCTGGGCCGGTGTCGCCGCCAGTCCTACCTAGGGCGCCGTCCGGCGCGCCCATTGGCTCGGCGCTGGTCCCCGCTTCACTGTCGTCGCCGGCGGGCAGTGCGAAGCTATCGCAGCTTGCCAGTGTGGCCAAGGCGGACGCCAGGTCATCGGGCAGCCCGACCAGGGCCAGCTGGGGCCGGGCCCGCCAGCGGCGTGGGCGCCTGGACGCCCCGTGGACCATCTCTTCGAACACCCCCGCCGCTCGGTCGGCGACCTCGGCCCAGGTGGGAGGCTCACGCTTGGTCAGGGCGAGGAGGCGGGCGCGAAAAGCGTCGTCGGTGAAGGCCTTCGTGATCGCTTCCGCGATGGCGCCGGGGTCCTCGGCCTCGAAGCGCGCCTCACGGGGGAGGATCTCGACGAGGGAGGAGTTGTCGCCGCCGATGGTCGGTGCACCGCAGGCCATCGACTCGACCAGCGGTAGGCCGAAGCCTTCGTAGAGAGACGGGTAGACCGAGAGTGCAGCCGACTGGTAGAGGCTCACCAGGGTTGTGTCGGGTACGAAGCCTGGTATGAGCAGGCGGCCGTCGATGCCGAGTTCCTTGGCCATGACCAGGTAGTGGTTGCGCGTAAGCGGAGGTGCCTCGCCAACCACCACGAGCTGGTGCGCCTCGATCAGGTCGCGAGGCAGGGATGCGTAGGCCTTGACCAGCCCGTCAACATTTTTCCTCGGGTTGAACGCCCCGAGGTAGACGATGAAGCCCTCCTCCAGATCCTCCACCCCGGCCTTGGCTATCTCGAACGCCGCCTGGCGCGATTCGGCCGGGCGGAACGACGGGGCAGGCGCATTGCCTATGACAGTGACCCGTTCGCTCGGGAGGCCGAGCACCCCGATGGCATCCCGGCGCGCCGACTCCGACAGCGTGAAGACGTGGTCGGCTACCCGCACGACTTCCCGGCAGCACCGCCAGCGCCGGCGCAAACCGGGGTCCTCCAGGTACCAGCCCGGGAACAGCTCGGGGATCAAGTCGTACAGAGTGACCGCAGTGAGCAACCCGTGGGCCGCGGCTTCCCGCGGCCAAAACGTGCGGACCGGCACCTCTGGCTCGAAGGCCGATGAGATGTGAAGGACCGAGGCGGTACCCCAAGGCGGTGCCGAGGTCAGCCATTCGGCCAAGTCCTCCAGGCCTTCGGGTGGCTCGAGCTCGGGGTGCAGCACGACAGCGGCTACGAGGTCGGGGTGGTGGGCGACCATGGCCCGCACGAAATCAGAGCTGTAGCGGGCGATGCCTCGACCGCGGTAACTCGGGCTCTGCGCAGCCACCAGGTCGAAGATCACACCTTGGCCCCGGCCGTCCACAGCGGGCGAGGATACCCGAGCCGGCGGGGTGGGCGTGACTGCTAAGTTCGCCTGGTGCCGGTGTGCGACGTGGTGGTCGTGGGGAGCTACCCGCCCCTGCCCGGCCCCGCTACTGCCGCCACCCTGGCTGCCGTCAGGCGCGCGTGGGACGAGGGCTACAGCGTGAGGGTCGTTTCGTACCGCACCGGCGCTGCCGACTTGGCTGTGCCCGTCGCCGGCCCGCTCGCCGGCCGGCGGCTGCTCCAGGTGCGCCGCCACTACGGTGGACCGTCCGCGGTGGTCCTCGTCGTCCAAAAAGGTGCCCCCTTCACCGACCTACGCGGCCCCCAGCAGCTGGCCACCGCAACCGGCCTCGCGATGGCGATGCGCAAGTTCCGGCGGGCGACCCTCGTGGTCGGGGAGGACCCCGAGGTGATGGCGCCTTGTTTGTGGGCCTTGACAACGGCGGCGAGCGAGTGCGTCGTGGACAGCGAAGATGCTGCTCGGCGCCTCCACGAGCGCTACAAAGTGCCTCTGGGGGCCATCTCGGTCGAGGAGACCGAGCAGTACCCCCCGCTCGCTCCGGGCATCGAGCCCTCGACGACCGGCCTCTACGGCCCGGCGGCGGCACGTGGGATCGCCGTCGTCCAAGTGCCGGCTGCGACACTTTCCGAGCGGGCCCGTTCGCGCGCCCAGCTCGCGCGGGCGCGCCTGCGCAGGCGCCTACGGCACGGCTAGTGCGGCGCCAGCACCAGTAGGGCTCACATGCCCCTGTCCGCTGCCTGGGCGTTTTGGCAGCGCTTTGCCGTGCCAGGTTTCAGCGAGCAGACTGGCTGGCAGCACACGGTCTCGCCTCGGCGCTCACAGGCTGGGGGGCGGGGAGTGCGGTACCGGATGTGGGAGAGGTGGTTACTTGCTGCCGTGAGACGGAGGGCTGTTCGCGCGTCGCTGGCGGGGGCGGGCGTGTCAGGTGCCGTCGGGTTGTCCATGCTGTTCGCGGCACCGGCACCAGCAGCAGCGACCTCCTTCCGTGTGGCTACCGAGCAGCTCGTGGTCCAGCTCGATGCGTCCGCCGAGGCCCACCCCGCGTCCGTCCTCGCCGGCCTCCCCGGTGCTCCTCCGCAGCTCTTGCCCGGTCGGCGCTGGGTGACACGGCTCCCGCTGCTCGAGGCTGCGGCGGTTGCCAGCGAGCTGCCGTCCAGGCACGGGGTGAGCTACGTTTCGCCGGTCGCCCCCGTGCAGTTGGCAGTGGTCCCAACGGGTCCTGGTGGGGGCGGCGCCGGCGGGCTGGGCCACCGGGCGGGCGCGGCGGTCGCGGGCCATAACGGCCCGGCGGGTGCCGGCGTGGTCCCCAACAACCCCTGCTACGACGCCAGTTGCGGGCCGTCCAAGCCCGTTGTGGTCGAGGATCCTCCCCTCGGCGCAGGCATGACGATCGTCCACCCCAACGGCCAAACGGACTTCTGGGCGATCGGCGCACCGGAGGCCTGGGCGGTGACCAAGGGCAGTAGCCACA
>JAJZYO010000013.1 GCA_021798075.1 Actinomycetes bacterium | reverse complement strand
GGACACGAAACTGGATGGAATGGAGCGAGCGACGGGAATCGAACCCGCGTTCTCAGCTTGGGAAGCTGATGTACTGCCTCTGTACGACGCTCGCGTAAGTCAGTCCGAAGAGGAATGTTAGCCCGCCGGCGGGGTCCTGCCGATCCCCTGGGCGCCCACTGGGGCTCTCGCCAAACGACGCTCGGGTCTCTGGAATGCCACGTAGCGTGCTGGTATTACTCCGGATGGCGCGCTGGGTGGGACTAAAGGCCAGCCCAGTAGGGCCCAAGGTCAAAAATGCGAGGAGGGCCACTTGGCAACGCCGTGATTAGCGTGTACTGTCAGATCCTGGAGCGGGAACCCGCCGCCTGCTCCGCAGAGCGGATCTGAGATCCGCCGCTCGGTCTGCTCCGCCAGTGGCGCCCCGAGGGGCGCCATTGGTGTTTTAACGAGCCAGTCTGGACGCAAGGACGCCGCGCCAGCGGCGCAGGCTACGGTGCTGCTAGGAACGTACCCATGACTAGGGCAGCTGACGGCTTCTCCGGTGAGATGGCCGACGAGAGGCTGCGAGAGCAGCTCGAGGCTGCCGAAGTGGCTCTCGACCAGCTTCGAGGAGAGCGAGGCCGGCTGTTCGAGGCTCTCTTGTGGCTATGTGCGTCGGCCCTGCGCTTGGACCTTGCCCAGGTGGTGAGGGACGTGACCGGGATGGTGCTCAGCCTGACGGGGGCCAACGTCGCCACCTGGGTCCCTGCGGACGGGACAGGCATCGACCTGCCCCACATGTCCTCCGAGGAGCGGGGGCTGGCGAAGGGGCCTGCCCTCGACGACCTCCCTTACCTCACTGAAATCCTGTGGCGCGGCGAGCCCGTGCAGGTCGACGACGCGCCCACAGGCTCTACCGAAGAGGGACAGCGAGGGAACCACATGCGGAGCTGGGTCGGGGCACCGGTCAAGGCGCGTTATGGGGACGTGCTCGGCGCCTTGTTCGTGGGGGACCACCGGCCCAGCGCCTTTGGCCGGGAAGAGCTGGAGCTGGTCCAGGCCCTGGCAAGTTACCTGGGTGCCCGGTTCGAGACCCTCGCCCTCTTTCGCGAGCGGGCTCAGGTGGCTGGCGCGCTCCAGCAGACCCTCCTGCCGCCGCCTCTCCCGGAGATACCCGGCCTCGAAGTGGCTGCCCGCTACCGGCCAGCCAAGACGGCGGCGCGCGTGGGCGGGGACTTCTACGACCTTTTCGAGGTCGGGGAGGGTGCTTGGGGCTTCATCGTCGGCGACGTGTCCGGCGTGGGCCCCGAGGCCGCGGCGCTAACGGGAGTGGCCCGCTACGGTGCCCGCGCGGTCGCCTCTGCCGAGCACTCCCCCTCCGACCTCCTGCAGCAACTGAACGACACGCTGGTCCGGCTGCGGCTCAGGGAGAAGTTCTGCACAGCCCTCTATGCCCACCTGCGACCCGAAGGTCGTGAGGTGAAGGTCGTAATGGCGAACGGAGGCCACCCGTACCCTTTCGTACTGCGCCAGGGCAACCAAGTCGAGGAAGTGGAGGTACCCGGCACGCTCCTCGGTGCCTTCGAGCAGCTCAATTTCGAGGAGCGCGAGCTCACCCTGGCGCCGGGCGAGCTCATGGTCTGCTACACCGACGGAGTTACCGAGGCACGAGACGACGAGGGCAGGCTGTTCGGCACCGAGGGCTTGGTACGCGTCCTCGGTTCCGGCCCGGGCGCAACCGCGCGGGAGGTGGCCCGCAGCATCGAACTGGCCGTGCTCGACCACGAAGGTGGTGGGGCCCGTGACGACATAGCGCTCATGGTCCTTCGCAACCCCGAGCAGCCAGAGGCCCAGGGGACGACGGGCCGGGGCGCGTGGACGGCCGGTAAGGGTTGATGGAGCGCTGGCGCCGACCCTTCGCCTCGAGCGAGGCCGTCCGCCGGCGGATGAGCGTGCAGAAGAGGGAGGGCACGGCTCCCGAGATGGCGTTGCGCCGTGAACTTTTTGCTCTTGGCCTGCGCTACCGGCTCAACCGTCCGCCCCTGCCGGGGCTCCGTCGCCAGGCTGACATAGTGTTCGGCCCCGCCCGCACGGCGGTCTTCGTCGATGGCTGCTTCTGGCACGGTTGCCCCGAGCACGGCCAGCGCCGCCACGACGTCAACGGGTGGTACTGGCCGGCGAAGATCGACCGCAACCGCCGGCGCGACCGCGAGACGGACCAGCTCCTCGCTTCAGCGGGGTGGCAAGTCGTCCGCATCTGGGAGCATGAGCTCGCGGGCGGAGGTGCGGAGGCCGCCGCTTTACGGGTTCAAGCTGTGGTCGTGGGGCGCCTTCGCGGGCGCCAGCGCTAGTCGGGGGGGCCGCTCGCCAGAGTGATGGTCGCCGACTCCGGTTGGCCTGTCGGGGTCACCCAGGCCACTTTCACCTTGTCGCCCGGGTGGTAGCGGGTCATCAGGTGGGAGAGTTGTTTGAAAGAGGTGAGCGACGTGCCATTTAGGCTGGTGAGGATGTCACCCTGGGCGAGCCCGGCTTGGGCCGCCGGCGTGCCGCTGACGGACTGGTAGACCTCGAGACCGGTGGCGCTGGTAGCCGGTTGCTGGGTGGTGGGGGAGCCGTTGGGGAACTGGAAGGTGTTGGAACTGCCCGCCGAGACCAACTGCAGGCCCATCCAGGCTGTCGCCCCGACGTGGATGTCGCTCGTGCCCTTTCCCGCCTCGATCGCATGTGCGATGGCGAGCGCCCGGTCGATGGGAATGCTGAAGCCCTGGGTCCCCTGTTGGGCAAACGCGAAGCTCGCCAAAGCTGCTGTGTCCATCCCGATGACTTCGCCGGCGGTGTTGACGAGCGGCCCCCCGGAGTCGCCCTCCTGTATGGCGGCGTCCGTCTCGATCATGTCCGACAGGTTCTCCGAGGTGTGGGTGAGCGCGTCCGAGGCGGTTATGTCCTGGTGGAGGGCTATGACCGTGCCGCTGGCGCTGCTCGGCGCCCCTCCCGTCCCGCCGGCGTTGCCGATAGCGACCACCTGTTGCCCGACTGCCGCCGGCGAGCTCGCGATCTTGACCGTGGCCAGCCCGGACGCGCCCTGTAGCTGCAAGAGGGCGACATCGTGGATGTTGTCGTAGCCGAGCACGGTGGCGCTGTAGGTCCTGCCGTTGCCGATGTCGGTCGCGCTCACTTTGGTGGACTCGTCGATGACATGGTTGTTGGTGAGCACGAGACCGTCCGGGCTCAGCACCATGCCGGTGCCGGCGCCGGCGGCGTTGTTGTAGCCGAACGAGACGTTGACGTCCACGATGGCAGGGTCGACAGCGGCGGCTATCGCGGCGACGTTGGCCGGGCCGCCGGGTCCCTGAGCGGCCGAGCCGCTGGATCCCTGAGCGGCCGAGCCTGGTGCGGTCGGGTTGCTCGTCCCCGAAGAGGGGAAAGCGCCGCCCGTTGTCTTGCTCGCCGGCCACGCCACCCGGCTGATGCCAGCGCCGGCGGCCGCGGCAGCCACCACCACCAGGACTCCCGCTGCCGAACGCAGGGCGCGGCCCCGTGCTGTCCCCGAGGGACGCCCCGTGGGTGGCCCGACGTGCCGCTGCGGCGACGGTGGGGGGCCGTACGGCCGCGGGCGGTACCCACCTCCGCCATAACCCGTGGGGCCGTACCCGCCCGCACCGTACCCGCCCGCACCGTACCCAGGTGGGGTACCGGGAGGAGGGCCGTAGCTCCCCGAGCCGTACCAAGGGCCGCGGTCACTTACGGCGCCCATGGCCCCGGCAGGCCACGTCGGTGGGGTCGGTTCGGTCTCTGCATAAAGCGGGGACGTGGGCGTGCGGTGACCAGCCCCTTTAGCTGTCTCGCTGCCCGGGGCGGTGAGCGCATCGCGCTCGCCGGGCCAGGTGGGTGCCGTGTCGGCCATGGCGGGGCGGGTGGGTACCGCCCCCGGCCGTGCCCCGTCGCCCGTACCCGCCGCCGCGTCCGGACGCCCGCCATGGCCAGCACCTTCTTGGTGAGGCCACCGTTCTCGGTCGCTCATATCTGCCTCCGGCTCACCTGGCGAGGGACGCACCGTCCCTCTTCTTCTTCCCACTCAACGTCCTTTACCTGTGAACGTCCTGAGCCCGCCCTGAATCTCTGTCCAACGAGGGATGACTGGGCGGACGCTCGTGACCGGCGCAGAAGCGCTCGGCCGGCGATGACGAGAGCCGCTCCTCGCCGAGCGGCTCACCACAGGTCTCGCAGACCCCGTAAGTACCTTCTTCGAGCTTGGCGAGAGCGCTCTCGACGTCGCCGAGGTCGCGCCGTACCGTCGCAATCAACTCTTCCTCCGAGCCGAAGTCAGCCTTCGCCATCATCATCCGGTTTAGCGCAAGACCTCCCGGTCCCGGTCCGCGAGCCGGCACGCCCAGCTCCCAGGCCGCTCACAAGCGGGTCACAAGCCCTCCAACTCGCTCGCGGGGGCCATCGCGATCGCCGGGGCCTTCGCCGGGTCGAGCCAGCGCAACAACCTGTCCAGGTCAGTTTTGGGGATGCTGACGCAGCCGAGGGTCGGCGCCCCCGTGGCGGCGTGGACGAATATCCCCGACCCGGCATAGGGAACGACCGGGTGCATGTTGTACTCGACGACGGCGAAGCTCGGGTAGTAGAGGCCCTCGGTCCAAAGCGCCTCGCTCTTGCGCCCGAAGGACGGCTCCACCCCACAGGGGACGTGCTGGAAGCTGTTGTAGGTGGGCGAGGTCGGGTCCTCGTCCCACCAGTCGCCGCACACCAGTCGGTGGTAGGGGCCGCGGTAGCCGGGGTTGGGGTCGTTGCCGTAGACGGTGGGGGCAATGCGGTAGATGCCCGCAGGGGTGGTCGCGTCTCCCTCCCGGTGGTGGTTGGAGAAACCATTGGCGCCGATCAGTGCCGGCCACGGTCCGCCGGCAGCTTGCCAGCAGCCTCCTTCGCGCGACCACGTCTCCACGACGGCCACGCTCGTGCCGAAGCCGCTCGCCTCCACGGTCATCAGCTGAGCCGCGCCGAGGGTGGTCCGGAGCCTCTCTACCAGGTTGAGCCTGCAGGCGTGCTCGCCTCGGCGGCTCTGGTAGCCCGGTTGGGCCCTTTGAGCGGCCATCCCGTCGCCCGCGCCCGCTTGGGTACCCACGGCCGCCGACGCTACCGATGTGAGCCCTCCCAGTGTGGCAGCGGCCAGTAGGGCCACGCTGAGAAGCAGCCCGGCCGGCGCCCGTGACGGCTGCACCTGCGCCTTACTGGCGGTAGCCCTCGACGATGTCCCTCGGCCGCACTTCGGCGCTGTCGGGGTCTTGGCCTGCCGCGCGTCGAGCCCGCCTTTGGCGCAAGAGGTCCCAGCACTGGTCGAGCGTCTCTTCGATACGGCGGAGCCGGCCCTGCTCGTCGACAGAGAGCTCCAAGCCCTCGTGGGACCGTTCGAGGCTGTGTTCCTGCTCGACCAGCCTGTGGATCTCGTTGACTATCTCCAAGTCTTGCACGCTGCCTCCTCTTCGGTTCACCTTTCGGCCGTGGCAGCGCCACGGTACCGTCGCTCGTAAGCCTGCCCGTCAAGGCACCGGGAGCAGGGCCGGCACCTCCGCGGCCAAGCGCGCGGCCTCGGCGTCGTCGCCGGCTTCGCGTGCCGCCCTCGTCCATAGTTCCGCTTCTCGGGAGTAGGCCGTCAGCTCGGCAGCCAAGGTCGCTCGGTCCCAGCCGAGGAGCCCGGCCATCAGCTCCCCGACCTCCTCGGCGCACCCGGTCCCCCGGTCGGGGCTCTCTATCGCCAGGCGCGTCCGCCGGGAGAGCACGTCGTCCAAGTGCCGGGCGCCCTCGTGGGACACGGCGTAGGCGACCTCGGCCTGCAGGTAACCGGAGGCGCCGGCCAAAGGTGCTGCCAGCGACGGGGCGCCTTTGATCGGGGCGAGCACCTCCGTGAGGAGCGAACCGTAGCGGCCGAGCAGGCGCTCGATCGTGGCCCCGGGCAGGCCGGACTCGCGGGCCAAGGTGTCGCGCCCTTCACGGGCGGCGTTCAGGCCGCGCGCGCCGAGCAGGGGGATCTTGGCGGTTCGGCAGCTGAGGGCGTGGAGCCCGCCTTCAACCACGGCGGCGTCGATGGCGTCAGATGCCATGACCCGGTAGGTCGTGTACTTGCCACCCGAGACCACTACCAGGCCCGGCGCGGGCCTGCCCACAGCGTGCTCGCGTGAGAGCTTGGTGGTCTCCTCGACCTCGCTAGGTGCTTCCCCGCTCCCCGTCCCCCTGCGCTCCTCTCCCGGCCCGCGGACGACCCCCTTGCCGGCGACGAGCGGGCGGAGCCCGGCGTAGACCCCGACGACGTCGTCTTTGCCGAGGGGGTGTTCGAGGACGCTGTTCAGTTCGGCGAGGATGTAGCCGACGTCGGCGGAGGTGGCGAGCGGCCGTTCCTTGGCATAAGGCCAATCCGTGTCCGTGGTCCCGACGATCCACTGGCGTTCTCCCCAGGGAAGGACGAAGAGCACGCTCTTCTCGGTCCGCAGGATGAGCCCGCTGCCGGCATCGAGCCGGTCCCTCGGGACGAGGATATGTGCCCCTTTGGACGGCCTCACCGTCACGCTTCGCCCGTGGCCGGCCAAGGCTTCGGTCTCCTCGGTCCACGGCCCCGTGGCGCAGACCGTCACCTTGGCCCGCACCTCGTAGGTTTTCCCGCTCTCGGCGTCGCGCACCGTCGCGCCGGCCACCCTGCCGCCCTCGTGCAGGAACCCGATGACCGGCGCCCTCGTAACCGCCAGGGCGCCGTAACTGGCAGCGGTACGGACGACCTCGACCACCAACCTGGCGTCGTCTACCTGGCAGTCGTAGTAGACCACGGCGCCGCTAAGGGCGTCTTGGCGCAGTGCAGGGGCGTGTTCGAGCGCCCGGCGCTTCGAAAGGTGCCGGTGCCAGGGCAGGCCACCGCGCTGGGAGCGGCCGCCGTTCGTCGAGAAGGCCAGCAAGTCGTAGAGCGCTACCCCGGCGCCGACGTACACCCGCTCGACAACCGGCCGGCGCAGGGGGTAGAGGATCGCAACTGGGTGCACCAGATGAGGCGCGAGGCTCCCGAGCAGCAACGACCGTTCCCGCAGCGCCTCGTGAACGAGATGGAAGTCGAGCATCTGGAGGTAGCGCAGCCCCCCGTGGACGAGCTTGCTCGACCGGCTCGAAGTGCCCGCGGCCCAGTCCTGGGCCTCGACCAAGCCGACCGAGAGGCCCCGGGTGGCTGCGTCGAGCGCCGCACCCGCCCCCGTGATGCCGCCGCCCACCACGAGCACGTCGAACTGTTCGCCGGCCATTTTGGCCAGGTCGCTACCACGCCTCTCGGGCGACAGGGCACTCGACTGGTCAGCCATGGTTCACCTCGGAGGAGCGTAGCCTTGGGCGGTGCCGGAGTTCGTGGGGTCGATCGACCAGGGGACGACGAGCACCCGTTTTATGGTCTTCGACCACGAGGGCCAGGAGGTGGCCCGCGAGCAGATCGAGCACCGCCAGCTGATGGCGCGCCCGGGCTGGCTGGAGCACGACCCCCAGGAGATCGTGGAGCGGACCGGGGCGGCCGTCGCCGGCGCCCTGGACAAGGCGGGCCTCGGGCTCGTGGACCTAGCCGCAGTCGGTTTGACCAACCAGAGGGAGACCACCGTCGTCTGGGACCGCCAGACCGGCCGCCCTTTCACCAACGCCATCGTGTGGCAAGACACCCGCTCGGAGGGCGTCATCGAAGCCTTGCGACAGAGCGGCAGAGCCGAGTTGGTCCGCGACAAGACGGGTTTGCCACCCTCGACTTATTTCTCGGCCGGCAAGCTCCGCTGGGCGCTCGACAACGTCGAAGACTTGCGCGCGGCGGTGCTGGCGGGGACGGCCTGCTTCGGGACGGTGGACAGCTGGCTCATCTGGAACCTGACCGGGGGCCCGAATGGCGGCCTTCACGTGACTGATGTCACCAATGCCAGCCGCACCATGCTCATGGACCTGCGCACACTGGCTTGGGACGAGGAGTTGCTCGAGGTCTTCGGGGTGGCGCCGGGCCTTTTGCCCGAGATCCGCCCCTCGACAGGCAGCTTCGGCGAGGCGACGTTCGGCCTCTCCCAGGTGCGGCCCGTCCCCCTGGCGTCGGACCTCGGCGACCAACACGCGGCGATGGTGGGCCAGGTGTGCCTGGAGCCCGGAGAGGCCAAGAACACCTACGGGACCGGCAACTTCCTCCTCCTCAACACCGGCCGGGACATCGTGCGTTCGGCGAGCGGGTTGCTCAGCACTCTTTGCTACCAATGGGGCGGGTCGCCGGCGGTTTACGCCCTCGAAGGCTCGGTGGCGGTCACGGGCTCGGCGCTCCAGTGGATGAGGGACCAGCTCGGGCTCATCCGTTCTGCCGCTGAAACCGAGGAGCTCGCCGCCCAGGTGCCAGACAGCGCCGGCGTGTACTTCGTGCCGGCCTTCTCGGGTCTCTTCGCCCCCTACTGGCGACCCGACGCCCGGGGCGTCATTGTCGGCCTCACCCGAGCTACGACCAAGGCGCACCTGGCCCGGGCGGCTTTGGAGGCGATCTGCTTCCAGACCCGCGACGTCGTGCTCGCCATGGAAAAAGACCTGGGTAGGACGCTCGGGGTGCTCAAGGTGGACGGGGGCGTGACGGCCAACGACCTCTGCATGCAGTTGCAGGCGGACATCCTCGGTACCCCGGTGTCCAAGCCTGCCGTCGCCGAGACGACCGCCCTCGGCGCCGCGTTCGCCGCTGGTTGCTCGGTTGGCTTCTGGTCGGGCCCCGGAGAGCTGCGCCGGCTCTGGCGCGAGGGGCGGCGCTTCGAGCCTGGCTGGAGCGAAGACCAGCGCGAGTCTGCGTACGCCGGCTGGAAGAAGGCCGTCGAGCGGAGCCTCGGCTGGGCCGGGACCTCGTAGGGCGAACTGGCGTCCGGTCCCTCGCCCGCTACCGTGGGCCCCGTGGAAGTTCGACGGGGCCTCCCGTTCCCCTTGGGTGCTACGCCGACGGACGAGGGCACCAATTTCGCCGTCTACTCGGAGGTGGCCACAGCGGTCGAGGTGTGCCTTTTCGACAGCTCAGGCGAGGAGCAGCGCTTTGAGCTGCCCCAACGCACCGCGAACGTCTGGCACGGGCTGTTCGTTGGCGTTGGCCCGGGCCAGCGCTACGGCCTTCGAGTGCACGGGCCGTGGGTGCCGGCCGAAGGGCTGCGCTGCAACCCGGCCAAGCTCCTGCTCGACCCCCACGCGACAGCCGTCGATGGGGACGTGGCGTGGGGGGAGGAGGTCTTCGGCCACAAGCTCGCAGACCCGATGGAGGCCAACCCAGCAGACTCCGCGGCCGCCATGCCGAAGTGCATAGTCACGAGCAGGGACTTCGACTGGGAGGGCGACTCACCCCCCGACATCCCCCTCGACGAGACGGTCATCTACGAGGCCCACGTGAAGGGCCTCACGATGCTCCACCCTGACGTCCCGCCCGAGCTCCGGGGCACCTACGCCGGCCTTGCCCACCCGGCGGTGACCGGTTACTTGACCGATCTTGGCGTGAGCGCGGTCGAACTGCTCCCGGTGCACCAGTTCGTGCACGACGAGCACCTCTTGAAGAGGGGCCTCTCCAACTATTGGGGCTACAACAGCATCGCCTTCCTCGCCCCCCATGGGGCCTACAGCTCAGCGGGGAGCGCCGGCCAGCAGGTCAACGAGTTCAAGCAGATGGTGAAGGCGTTGCACCGGGCCGGCCTCGAGGTGTTCTTGGACGTGGTTTACAACCACACGGCCGAGGGCAACCACCTCGGCCCCACGCTCTCGCTGAAGGGGATCGACAACCCTGTTTATTACCGGCTGGTCGAGGGGGACCGGGCGCACTACTTCGACACGACCGGCACCGGCAACAGCTTGAACGTCGGCCACCGGGCTGCACTTCGGCTGATCATGGACTCCCTCCGCTATTGGGTGACCGAGATGCACGTGGACGGGTTCCGCTTCGACCTGGCCACGGCCCTCACCCGCCAGAGCGGCGAGGTCGACGTGCACAGCGCCTTCTTGGCCCTCGTGCACCAGGACCCCGTGCTCGCCCGCGTCAAGTTGGTCGCCGAACCCTGGGACACCGCCGGCTACCAGGTCGGCGGTTTCCCGCCGGGCTGGTCGGAGTGGAACGGGCGCTACCGCGACGCCGTGCGCGACTTCTGGCGTGGAGCAGACGGGGCGCTCGGCGAGCTGGCGCTCCGCCTGACAGGGAGCCCCGACATATACGGTTCCGACCACCGGGGGCCGGTGGCAAGCGTCAACTTCGTGACGGCGCATGACGGCTTCACCCTCGCCGACCTCACCTCTTACAACACCAAGCACAACGAGGCCAACGGCGAGGGCAATGCCGACGGCACGGACGACAACCGGAGTTGGAACTGCGGCGTCGAGGGCCCGACAGACGACCCCGGGGTCCTCGACCTGCGAGAGCGGCAACGACGCAACCTCCTCGCCACCTTGCTGCTCTCGGCCGGCGTGCCCATGCTCCTAGGGGGGGACGAGATCGGCCGCACCCAGCGGGGCAACAACAACGCCTACTGCCAGGACAACCAGCTGTCCTGGCACGACTGGGAGGGCATCGACAAGGACCTGCTCGGGTTCGTGAAAGAGGCGATCGCGCTCCGCCGGGACAACCACGCCCTCCGCCCCCGAGACTTCCTCCGTGGCCCTGAGGGCGGCCCTGCTCAGATCGTGCTTTACCGCCCCGATGGGAAGCAGATGGAACCGGACGACTGGCACAACCCCAACGCCCGGGCCCTGTGCGTCGCCCTCGACGGCCGCCGGATCGGCGACGCCCGGGGCGAGACCACGAGCGACCACTTCGCCCTCCTCCTGAACGCCCACTACGGGCCGGTGCGCTTCACGATCCCCCGGGGCCCCGCCAAATGGGAAGCAGTGCTCTCGACGGCGCCGGCGGGGCCCAAGCCCAGGCTCATTCGCCGCACCGTGTCGGTGGGACCGCGCTCGCTGTTGCTGTTGCGCGGGCGCTAAGGCCAACGGGTGAGGCCGGCGCCGCTGTGGCGCTTGGCACGCCCCTTCGGGTTCCCCCGCCCGGGCGGAATGCGACTGTCGAGCAACTGAACCGGTTCACTGCACTGGGGCCCCCCGACCGTCCAGAGCACGCCGTCCGCGTGCAATTTTCCGGTGGACGTGGTTGGCCCGAGGCCACGTCCGTAGGAAAATGGCCCTGTTTCGCGCACAGAACTCACCGATGTGGCATTCGTAAGATCACATCGGTGAGTTTTTAAGCCGGGCGCCGGCATGACCCCAGGGATGGGTGGGCCCAAGAAGGGTGCCGGGCGCCGCCCGAAGGGAGGCTCACCCCAAGAAGGCGTGCCAGGTGCCGGTCAGCACGGCCAGGACATTGGCGCCGGCGACCACCGCCGCCGATGACCCCACGAGTGCCCAGTCGGCCGCTTGCACCACCTGGCGCCGGGCGGCGGTGCGGGGCCCTCGAGAGGCGAACCCGCGGCTGTCCATCGCCAGGGCTAGGCGGGTGGCGCGGCGGACCGCAGCCACGAAGAGCGCATAGACCGTGGACGCAAAGAGGGAAGCGGCCCCCCAAGGCGAGCCGCCGGCATCGATGCCGCGGGCGCGCCGAGCGCGGCGGATGAGGTCCCACTCGAGGCCGAGCAGGGGTAGCAGCCTGAGGCCGGCGAGGGCGCCGTAGGCGAAGCGGGCCGGGACGTGAAGCTGCTGGACGAGCGAGTCGGCGAGGTCGACGGCCTCGGTCGATGCGAAGGCAAGCACCCCTGGCAGGGCGATGGCGAGCAACCGGAGCGATATCGCTGCGATCGTGGTCGGGGTGGCGTCCGAAGCTACGATGTTCGCCACGGCCACGCCGGCGGCCCCGAGGGGCAGTGGCCAGGTGCGGGCGAGGAAGGGTCGTACGGCTACGCCGGCAACGGGAAGGGCAAGGAGCTCGCAGCCGAGGACCACCGACGCGCTCACCAGGCTGGCGCTGGCCAGCAGGCCGGCGATGACGAAGGCGGCGGCCGCCAATTTGGCTGCGGGATTGAAGCGGCCCAGCCGGCTCCCGGCAAGCGACGCCGTTACAGAGAGCGTCGAAGTCGCCCGCACCGCCGGCTCACCCGAGGGCCGCCGCGCCACTGGGCCGCTCAGCCAGGGACCGGTTTGCCCGCGTCCCCGCTAGCTCTGTCAGGCGGCCGGCGTGCATCCGGGCCTCGCGGTCGGCCAGGGCACCCACCAGCTGCTCGTCATGCGTGACACAGATGACCGCCCGGCCGGCGTCGCGCTGCTCGGCCAGGAGGGCGACCAGCTCGTCCCATGTGGAGGCGTCTTGGCCGAAGGTCGGTTCGTCGAGCACGAGCAGAGCGGGCTCTGTCGCCAGGGCGGTGGCCACCGAAAGGCGTCTTTTTTCCCCTCCCGAAAGGGTGAAGGGGTTGGCCCGGGCCAAGGCTGTGAGGCGGAGGCGCTCCATCAACTCGGTCACACGCCGGCGGGCAGCCGCGGAGGACGCCCCAGCACGCCGCGGCCCGACTAGCAGTTCGTCCTCCACGGTCGAGGCCACGAACTGGTGCTCTGGTTCCTGGAAGACGGTGCCCACCCATCGGACCAGTTCTCGGGCCCGCCATTTGGTGTACGGGCCCGGCGGGCCGCCGGACAGGAAGCGCACGGACCCCGCCGAGGGGGCTAGGAGCGACGCCAGCACCAAGGCGAGGCTCGACTTGCCCGAACCGTTGGGCCCCGTCAAGGCCAGTACCTGTCCCGAGTAGGCCGCCAGGTCGGCGCTTTCGACGGCCGGGAACTCGGTCCCCGGGTAGCGGACGCTCACGCCCTCGGCTCGGATGACAGGGTCGCCGCCCGTGCTAGGAGGCGAGAGGCGCTCCGGTGCTGGCCCCGGGGCCCAGACGCCCGCGGCTCGCAGCGCCGGCGCGTGGGACGAGAAGACTTCGGCGGGGCTGCCGTCGGCCACGAGCGCCCCCTCGGCCCCTAGGACGACCACGCGTTCGACCAGTTCGAGAGCAGGCTCGACCTTGTGCTCGACCAGGACCAACGTGTTGTCTCGCCTACCCAAAACCGCACGCAGGGTCTCGCGCACCAGAGCGGTGCCGGGGGGGTCGAGGTTGGCGGTGGGTTCGTCGAGCAGCCAGAGGCGCGGTGCGGCCGCGACCACGTCCGCGATGGCGAGACGCTGCTGTTCGCCGCCCGAGAGCTGCTCCGTGGAGCGCGTTAGCGGGTAGCTCAGGCCGACAGCGGCGAGGGCGCGCCCGACGCGGGGCCAGATCTCGGCGGCCGGCACGGCCCGGTTTTCCAACCCGAACGCCACTTCGTCTCCGACGCGGCCCATGACGAGCGCCGACGAAGGGTCCTGGAAGACGAGGCCGGCGTGACCAGGAGCCTCGGCGGCGGGGACGCCGCCCACCAAAAGGCGGCCCTCCTCGTCGCCGCTTTCGGGAGCACGCAGGAGCCCGGCGAGCGCGGCCAGCAGTGTGCTCTTGCCCGCCCCCGACGGCCCGAGCAGCAACACCCGCTCGCCGGCGTTGACCACTAGGTCGAGGCCGCGCACGGCCCAGTGCCGGCGGCCGGCGTGGCGCCAACCCCAGCCCCGGGCTTCGATCACCGGGTGCTCTCTCATGCGAGCCCCGCCCCCGCCCTTGGGGCTGGGCGGCCGCGCACTAGACGCTCGCGCTTCGCCCGGAGGCAAAGGGCTGGAGCGCCCCCGTCCGCGCCAACGCCTTCACCAGCGCGGAACCACCGACGCCGGCGATGACCAGGGAACTGGCCATAACGATCAGCACGTAGGTGAGCTTCCAGTCGGCCCGCCAAGCCCCGTAGTAGTAGACGAGGTCGAGCGAGGCAGCCGCCAACCCGGCGGCAGCACCCGCCAGGGCCGGGACGGGCAGGCGCCACCACCGGTACACAAAAGCGGCAAACACGATCTCGGGAGCGACGCCCTGAGCCAACCCGTAGGCGACGACCGAGAGCCCCCATTGGTTACCGAGGAGGGCCTCGACGACGGACGCGACCAGTTCCGTATAGACGGCTGCGCCAGGCTTGCGCAGGATCAGCGCTCCTACGACTCCTGGCGCCAGCCATACGCCGTACATCACGGCTTGAGCCGGGGGGAAAGCGGAAAACGCCGCTCCGGTAGCGGCCCATAGCTGGTCCCAGCCCCAGAACACGACCCCGCCAGCGACTGCCACGACAGATGCGACGACGATGTCGACAGTTCGCCACCGCCGGCTGGAGCGAACACGCCGGTGGACTATGCCTGTAGCTTCCATGTGTGACTCCCTTCGCTGGTATGACCCAGATCAGGTGCCAAGGGTCTGCAGCCGAAGGCCGCACTCTCAGCGCCGGAGCGCTCCCCTGTCATCTGTGGATTTTTCTAGTCCCCCA
>JAJZYO010000012.1 GCA_021798075.1 Actinomycetes bacterium | reverse complement strand
CGCGGACCATGAGGGGCTCGAAGACGTGAAGCAACGCGTCCTCGAGCACCTGGCCGTCCGGGCGTTGCGCGCCCAGCGCGGCCTGGCTGCGGTCAACGGGCGGGGTGCGGGTGCGACGCTCGCCCTTGTCGGCCCGCCCGGTGTGGGAAAGACCTCGCTCGGCGAGTCCGTGGCGCGCGCGCTCGGGCGCAAGTTCGTGCGGGTCTCCCTCGGCGGCGTCCACGACGAGGCCGAGATCCGCGGCCACCGCCGGACCTACGTCGGCGCTCAGCCGGGACGGCTGGCACGAGCGCTCCGGGAGGCCGGGACCATGAACCCGGTCATCGTCTTGGACGAGGTGGACAAGCTCGGTGCCGATTACCGGGGCGACCCGTCGTCGGCGTTGTTGGAGGTCCTCGACCCGGCCCAGAACCACACTTTCCGCGACCACTACCTCGAGGTCGAGCTCGACCTGTCCAAGGTGCTGTTCATCGCGACCGCCAACGTGACAGAGACGATCCCCGGCCCCCTCTACGACCGGCTGGAGGTCATCAGGATCGACGGCTACACCGAGGAAGAAAAGCTCGCCATCGCCCGGTCCCACCTTTTGCCTCGCCAGCTCGAGCGGACCGGGCTCCGGCCCGAGGAAGTCGACCTGAGCGACGATGCCATAACCACCGTCTCCGCCGACTACACGAGGGAGGCCGGTGTGAGGGGCCTCGAGCGCGAGCTCGGCCGGCTGTTGCGCAAGGTGGCGACCAAGGTGGCCTCGCGTTCGCTCGTCACTCCCGTGGTCATCGGCGCGGCCGACGTCAGGTCGTGGTTGGGGCGGCCCCGCTTCTTCTCCGAGGTCGCGGACCGCACGAGCGTCCCCGGCGTGGCGACCGGCCTCGCCGTTACCGGCACGGGCGGCGAGGTCCTCTTCGTCGAAGCGACCAGCATGGAAGGCGCAGAAGGGCTCGTCCTCACCGGCCAGCTCGGCGACGTCATGAAGGAGTCCGCCGAGATCGCGCTCTCGTACCTGCGGGCGCACGCCGGAGAGCTCGGCATAAGCCCTGAGGCCTTTGCCGGCAAGCGCTTCCACCTGCACGTCCCCGCCGGCGCAGTCCCGAAGGACGGCCCCTCTGCCGGCGTGACCATGGTCGCCGCGCTGGCGAGCTTGCTGCTCGGCCGGCCCGTTCGCCCGGAGGTGGGCATGACTGGCGAGGTGACCCTGCAGGGCCGGGTCCTGCCGATCGGCGGTGTCAAGCAGAAGGTCCTCGCCGCCTACCGGGCTGGGCTGAGAGAGGTCGTGCTCCCCGCTCGCAACGGGCCGGACCTCGAGGACGTGCCCGAGGAGGTCCGTTCCAAGGTCGCCTTCACCCTCGCCGGCAGCGTCGGCGACGTGCTGGCGGCCGCGCTCGCCGCACCGGACAGCGCTGCACACGAACGCTCGGAAGAGCCGGCCCGCCTCGCCTCCTGAGCACCGGCACCCGCCGGCGCCCCCGCCCGCCTCGCCTCCTGAGCGCCGGGGCCCGCCGCCGGCGCGGCGTGGGCCCACGCCCGCCTACAACGTCGCTTACAACGCCACCGTCCCGCCGGCAGAGGCTCCGCTCCCCCGCCGGACGGTCAGGGCGAGGAGTGCCGCAACGAAGGCGATCAGCGCGGCCACGACCAGCGACGTGTGCAGGCCAGACATGAAGGCCAGGTGGCTGCCGGCGGTAACGGCGGCCTGCAGCTGGGCCGGTGCCCGGGAGAGCGTAGGGGCGAGGCCCTGGCCGACCAGCTCGGCGACGCCGGCCGCCTTCAGCTGGTGGGCGAGCGTAGCCGGGGCGCCGGCGCCGACCAGCTTGCCCACCAGCGCTGCGCCGACCTGGGTGGTGAGGACCGAGCCGAGGATGGCCGTGCCCATGACCCCGCCCAGCTGGGTGGCAGTCGACTGGATGCCGCCGGCCACGCCGGCGTCGCCCACCGGGGCGTTGCCGACGATGGCCTCGGAGCTGGAGGTGATCATGAAGCCGATCCCGACGCCGATGCAGACGAACGGCGGCCACAGCGTGCCGTAGCCCGACTCCGCCTGCACCCCGGTCATCCAGAGGAGGCCGGCGCCGATCAACGCCAGGCCGGCCGCCATCGTGACCCGTGGCCCCAGTTTTTCGGTGAGCACGCCCCCGAGAGGGGCGGCCAGCATCATGGTGGCGCTGAGCGGCAACATGCGCACCCCGGCCTGCACCGCGCTGAAGCCGTGCACGTTCTCCAGGTAGAGCGTGAGGAAGAAGAGGACGCCGAACAGCGCGAGGAAGCCGACCAGCACGACCACGGTCGAGACCGAAAGGGAACGGTTGGCGAACAGCCGCATCGGGAGAAGGGGCGTCCTCCTCCGCAGCTCGACCAGAGCGAAGGCGGCCAGGAGCACCACCCCTCCGGCCAGGAACCCGACCGTCCTGGCGCTCCCCCAGCCCCAGGTCTCGGCCTTGATGAAGCCGAACACGACCAAGAACAAGCTCACGCCGAGCAAGGCCACGCCGGGCAAGTCGAAGCGTTCCGGGCGCTCGTCGCGGCTCTCGCTGAGCACCGGCACCCCGATCAGGAGGGCGATCGCCGCCACCGGCAAGTTGATGTAGAACACCGACTCCCAGCTCACGTGCTGTACGAGCAGGCCACCCACGATAGGCCCGAGGGCGACCGAGACAGCCGAAGCGCCACCCCAGATCCCGACGGCCATGTTGAGCTTCTCGGGGGGGAAGGTGGCCCGAAGGATGGCAAGGGTATTGGGCATGAGGAGCGCGCCGAAGACCCCCTGGAGCGCCCGGAAAGCGATCACGCCTCCGATCGAGCCGGTGATGTCGCCCCCCACCAACCCGACCGCCAGCGACGAGAGGGCGAAGCCGACGACGCCGGTCAAGAACATGGCCCGGCGCCCGTAGCGGTCCCCGAGCTTGCCTCCGAAGACCAAGCCGACGGCCAGCACGAGCAGGTAGGCGTTGGTGACCCACTGCAGCTGGGCGAGCGAGGTGTGCAGGTCCCGGCCGATCACGGGGTTGGCGATCGCCACGACGGTGCTGTCGATTCCGACCATGATGAGCCCGACTGAGACACTCGCCAGCGTCCACCAGGGGTGACCCCGCCGCTTCGTCGTGTCCGGGACGGCCGGCTCGGACCTGCTTTCGGGGGGCGCTGCCAGCCGGCCGTCGTTCATCTGGGTTCCTCCTGGGGAAAGGAAACGGACATCGGTGTCCGCCACCTTAGCACAGATTCGGACAGTAGTGTCCATTCGGATAACGCCCTCCACTTTGGTACCATGGAGCCGTGCCGAAAGCCTTGCCAGAGGTACCTGCCAGTCGCGCCGACAACCCGCCGGCGCTTGCGAGCGACGCCCTCCTGGTCCCGGCCGAGCACTCGCCGGCGCTCCGCAGCGACGTCCAGCGCAACCGCCGGGCGCTGTTGCAGGCAGCGCACGAACTGTTCGCTGCCGGCCGCGACGTACCGATGTACGAGGTCGCCCGCCGCGCCGGCGTCGGGCAGGCCACCCTCTACCGGCACTTCCCCGACCGCCTCTCGCTCTTGGCCGCTCTCGCCGAGGAGGCTCTCGCCGGCTTGGAAGAGCAAGCTCGCGCCATCCCGCCCGGCCCGGGCGCCTTGGCCGCCGTGCTCCGGCTGGTGGCCGGGGTGCTCGCCCGTTCGGGGGCATTCACGGAGGTGCTCCAGGAAGAGGAGAAGGGCTCCGGCCGCCCCGAGCCGGGGTCGCTCCTCCACCGCCTCATGGAGCGGGTCCTCGCCCTCGTCGCCGGCCCGCTCCAGCAAGCCAAGGCTGCCGGCGCCATCTCGGGCGACTTTCAAGCAGAAGACGTCGTCCTGGTACTGGCCATGGTCAAAGGGGCGCTCGATGCCGCCGGCCCGGCCCCGGCGGAGCGGGCGGCCGTCGCTGACCGAGCCGTCGACCTTGCGCTCTACGGCTTGCTCGCTCGCCCGGGCACCTGACCCGCCATCAGAACTACGCCGGCGGGCGCCACATGGTCGTTACTTCCGGAGCACCTGACGGCAGAGCCAATAGGCCAGTCGGCTGAAAGCCGAGGCGCGTGTAAAGGGCAAGGTTCTTGGCGTTGCTCGATTCCAGGTAGGCGGCCTGGCTGTCAGCGTCGCAACCGTGCACCCGAAACGAGATGAGCGCGGCTCCGATCCCCTGTCGCTGGAACTCTGGGTCCACGCCGACGTATTGAAGGTACCAGTGCGGTTCGCTTGGGTGGGCCCGCAACGCCGAGTTCACGTAGGTCTGCGCCATGCCGAGCCGTCCGCGAAGGACAGCGGCGTAGCCCGGCAACGCCAGCAGTTGCCGACCAAGCTTTGGCACGTAGCGACCCGGCGGTGGGTACCAGACGGCGCCACCAACGATGCGTTCACCGACCCGAGCGACGTCGATCAGGTGAACGCCAAGTGCTTCGTGGCGGAGGACATTGGAGAAGAAGAGCGCCAGACGGCGTCGCCGCGCCAGCGGGGTCGGGAGCATCCAAGCGAACACAGGGTCGTCCATGAAGGCTCGAGCCATGACCCCGGCCAACGGGGCCAAGTCTCGCCGCGCCGCGAAACGTACACCAACCTCTACGGCTGACACGTTGCACGACGCTAGGCGCTTCCCTCGAGGAGAACAACAGTGCCACGTGACACCTGGTCCTCTTCATCTGGTCGTCCACCTCGACGCGCACCATCACCGGCATATCGACGGAGACCCAACCCCCTATTGGCCGGCAGGCCCGCGGCTGGTCAGTACGTGTAGAAGCCCCGCCCGCTCTTGCGGCCGAGCCAGCCGGCCTCCACCATCCTTAGGAGCAGCGGCGGCGGCCCGTAGAGGGGTTCTTTGAACTCGTCGTGGAGGGTGTCGGCGATCGCTTTCACGGTGTCCAGCCCGATCAAGTCGCAGAGGCGGAGCGGGCCCATCGGGTGAGCGCAACCTTTTTCCATGCCGGCGTCTATGGCTTCGGCCGTCGCGAAACCCGACTCGTACATGCGGATGGCCGACAGCAGGTAGGGGATCAGGAGCGCGCTCACCAAGAAGCCCGCCCGGTCCTTCGAACGTACGACCGTCTTGCCCAACCGCTCGCTCACGAACGAGGCCACCGTGCCCGCCACTGCCTCCTCGGTCAGGAGCGACGGTATGACCTCCACCAGGGGTTGCACGGGGACGGGGTTGAAGAAGTGCACGCCGAGCACGCGTCCCGGCCGCTCGGTGGCGCGCGCCAAGCGGGTGATAGGCATGGAGGACGTGTTGGTCCCTATGACCGCGTCCTCGGGGAGCACCGAGTCCAGGCGGGCGAGCACCGTGGCCTTGGTGGAGGGGTCCTCCGGGACCGCCTCCAGCACAAGCTGGCGGTCGGACAGCGCGGCGAAGTCGGCGACGAACCGCAACCGCTCGAGGGCAGCGGACCGCTCCTCCTCCGCGAGCTTTCCCGCCTCTACGGCCCGCGCCAACGAGCGCCTGACCCTCTCCTCTCCGGCTTCGGCCAGTTGCTGGCTCGCTTCGCAGACGACGACATCGAGCCCGGCCCGGGCGCTCACCTCGGCGATACCCGAACCCATCACCCCGCAACCCACCACGCCGAGGCGTGTGATGTCCGGCACTGGTGTCACGACAGGCAATGTTGGGCCGGCTGCGCTTGGGTCGGTGCCCACCTCACCCGTAGCGTTGCCCGGCGTCGCGATCGGCCGAGCGTTCCTCTGGGCAGCACCAAGGTACAAAATAGCTCCATGACCACCGGTGCCAGCGCCAGCCTTCCCCTCTCAGAAGATGAAGAGGAACTCCGGGCCACGGTGGAGCGGTTCGCCAAAAAGGAGGTTGCGCCGGTCATAGGCGGGTTTTACGAGCGCGAGGAGTTCCCCTACGAGATCGTCGCCAAGATGGGCAAGATGGGCCTCTTCGGGCTCCCCCTCCCCGAGCGTTACGGCGGCATGGGCGGCGATTACGTGGATTTCTGCCTAGCTTTGGAGGAGCTGGCGCGCGTCGACTCCTCCGTGGCGATAACCCTCGAAGCTGCTGTCGGCCTCGGGGCCATGCCCATCTACCACTTCGGCACCGAGGAGCAAAAGCAGCGTTGGCTCCCCTCGCTCTGCCGCGGGGAGCAACTCGGCGCCTTTGCCCTCACCGAGCCCGGCGGCGGCTCGGACGCCGGTGCCGCCCGCACGAAGGCCCGACGAGACGGGGCCGAGTGGGTCATCGACGGCACCAAGGTGTTCATCACCAACGCCGGCACCGACATCACCGGTCTCGTAACGGTGGCCGCCGTGACTGGCGCCGGCGCAGCCGGGCCCGCCGTGACCGCCGGCCGTACCGCATCCCGCGGGCGCCCCGAGATCTCGGCGATCGTGGTCCCGGCCGGCACGCCCGGGCTCTCGGTATCGAAAAAGTACTCGAAGGTGGGTTGGTCGGCGTCGGACACGCGAGAGGTCTCCTTCTCGGGTTGCCGGGTACCGCTCGACAACCTGCTCGGCGGGGAGGGGCGCGGCTACGCCCAGTTCCTCCAGATCCTCGACGAGGGCAGGGTGGCCGTCGCCGCCCTTTCCGTTGGCCTCGCCCAAGGGTGCATCGACGAGTGCCTCCCCTACATGGCGGAGCGGGAGGCCTTCGGCAGGAAGCTCGCCGAGTACGAGGCGTTGCAGTTCAAGCTGGCGGACATGGAGGCGCGAGCCCACGCAGCGCGCCTCGCCTGGTACGACGCCGCCCGCCGGCTCGTCGAGGGGAAGCCTTTCAAAAAGCAGGCCGCCATGGCCAAGTTGCTGGCGTCCGACGCGGCCATGGTCAACGCCCGCGAAGCGACCCAGATCTTCGGCGGGTACGGCTTCATGAACGAGACGCCGGTCGGCCGCTTTTACCGTGACGCCAAGATCCTGGAGGTCGGAGAGGGCACTTCGGAGGTCCTGCGCCTGGTCATAGCACGCGAGCTCGGCCTGCCCGCCGGCCCAGGTACCCGTGCCTGAGCCTCCAGCCGGCGGGCCGGCGGCGGGGCCGGCGCCGTGCTGAGCCGCTACCCGGTCGGCCTAGCTGCGTTGGCCATCGCCCTCGCCGTCGCCGGGAGAAGGCTGTTCTGGCTGGCCCGCCTGCTGCTCTCCGGCGCCCCTGTCGCCGAGGCTCTCCCCGGCTGGCGGGCGCGCCTGGCCGCGGTCGGGCGCGAAGTGCTCTTGCAGCAAAAGCTCTTGCGCTGGCGGGGCGCCGGCCTCGCGCACGCCGCCACCTTCTGGGGCTTCGTCGTGCTGCTGCTCACGGTGGTCGAGGCCTTCGGCAACCTGTTCTCACCGTCCTTTGCCATCCCGGCCATCGGCCACAACGGCGCCGTCGGGTTCCTGGAGGACTTCTTTGCCTGCGCCGCGCTCGTGGCCGTGTGCGCCTTCGGCGTCATTAGGGCGACGGCCAGCCCGCGGCGCAAAGAGCGGGGGTCACGCTTTTTCGGTTCCCACACCCAAGCGGCGTGGCTGGTGCTCGGGTTGATCGCCGGCGTGGTCGTCACCCTCCTCCTCTACCGCGCCGCCGAGACCAACACGGGCGACCTCCCCTACGACTGGTGGGCCTTCGCCTCCCACGGCATCGGCCGTGCCCTCGCACCCCTCGGGAAGAGCGCCAACGCCACCCTGGCCACGGTTTTCGTCGACTTGAACGTGGTCATCATCTCGGCCTTTTTGGTCTTCGTCGTCTACTCGAAGCACCTTCACATCGTGCTCGCCCCGTTCAACGTCGCCCTTTCCCGGCGGCCCCGCGCCCTCGGCCCCCTCGCTTCGACCCCTGCCATGGCCCCCGAAGACATAACCGAGGACTCGGTGTTCGGCGCCGGCGCCATACAACAGCTCAGCCGCAAGCGGCTCTTGGACCTCGCTACCTGCACGGAGTGCGGCAGGTGCCAGAGCCAGTGCCCCGCCTGGCTCACCGGCAAAGCGCTCTCGCCGAAGCTCGTGGTGATGGATCTCCGCGACGAGCTGTTCGCATCTGCGCCCCGCCTGCTCGGCCGTCCGGGAGGCGAAAGCCAACCAGAACGTCGGCTCGTCCCCGACGTCATCTCGCCCGACGCCCTCTGGGCCTGCACCACCTGTGGGGCCTGCGTCGAGCAGTGCCCGGTCGACATCGCCCATGTCGACACCATCGTGGAGATGCGCCGGCACCAGGTCATGATGGAGTCGGAGTTCCCGAGCGAGGCGGCGACCATGTTGCGCAACATCGAGAGCCGGGGCGACCCCTGGGGCCTCGGCAGCGCCAAGCGCCTCGAATGGGCGGACGGCCTCGGTTTCGAGGTGCCCGTCGTCGCCCCGGGGGCGGCCGTCGAAGCCGAGTACCTGCTTTGGGTGGGGTGCGCTGGCGCGTTCGACGACCGGGCCAAGAAGACCACGAAGGCGCTGGCCCGCTTGCTCCACGCTGCCGGGGCCAGCTTCGCCGTGCTCGGCCCGCGCGAGAGCTGCACCGGAGATCCCGCCCGCCGGCTCGGGAACGAGTACCTCTACCAGGAGCAGGCGAGGAAAAACTTGGCCACCTTCGCCGCCTCGGGGGTACACAAGGTCGTCGCCTCCTGCCCGCACTGCTTCAACTCGCTCGGCCAGGAGTACCCGGCGCTCGGAGGGCGGCTGCAAGTCGTCCACCACTCGCAGTTGCTGGCCGACCTCGTGGCGGAAGGGCGCATCTCGCCGGCCCGTCTCGACGCCTCGGTCGCCTACCACGACCCCTGCTACCTCGGCCGGCACAACCGGGTCTTCGACGAGCCCCGTTCGCTCGTCGACTCGCTGCCCGGCGCCCGGCGGGTGGAAATGGGGCGCTGCCGGGAGAATAGTTTCTGTTGCGGTGCCGGGGGCGCGCGCATGTGGATGGAGGAGCCTGTTGGCAAACGCGTCAACCACGCGCGCGCCGAAGAAGCCCTTTCTACCGGTGCCGGCGTGCTCGCAACGGCTTGTCCTTTCTGCCTGATAATGCTCGACGACGCCGTGAAGGCCAAGGCGAGGCAGGACGTGGCTGTGCTCGACATCGCCCAGCTTCTGGACGGGCCCGACAACTAGGCGAGCCCGGGGCGCGAGCTCCAGAGCGGGGTCAGGCGTCCGGAGCCGGCCGTCACCCGACGGAGGAGGGCCGGCGTGTCCGACAGCGTCTCGAGCGCGAAGAAGTTGCTCTCGCCGGCCGCCACCTCTGCCTGCCCCTCCTGCTGGCCGGCCCCGCTCCCTGGCCGCCCGCGCCAGGCGACGAGCGCTCGTTTCGCCATGACCCAGCCCCCGAGGGTGACGCCGGCCAGTTGCAGGTAGGCGGCAGCACCGGCCAGGACGTCATCAGGGCTCGAGGTGTACTTCTCGGCCACCCAGGCCGTGGCTTCGGTGAGCGCCCCGTGGGCCTCCTCGAGCGCCTGGGCCGTCGGGCCGAGCTCGGGCAGGGGCAGCACCTTCACCGTCGCCATGACGTCGTCGCAGAGCGAACTCATGGCGCGGCCCCCGTCCCGGCTCACCTTGCGAACTGCGAGATCTATCGCCTGGATCCCGTTGGTCCCTTCGTAGATCGGGCCGATCCTGGCGTCGCGGAGGCGCTGGGCCACCTTGGCCTCTTCCAAGTACCCGCTGCCGCCGTGCACCTGCAATGCGAGCGAGGTGGCGAGGAACCCTTGGTCGGTGGCCCAGGCCTTGGCGATGGGCACGAGCAGGCCGAAGCGCGCCTCGGCCTGGCGGCGCTCGGCCTCTCCGGCGCCGTGGCGCGCCAGGTCTCTTTGTGCAAATGCGGCGTAGACGACCATGCGCGACGCCAGCGTGAGCGTGCGCACCTGGAGGAGCATCCGGGCGACGTCGGGGTGCTCGATGATGGGCGCCCGCTCCCCCGGGGGCGTCGAGGGCCGGCGTCCCTGGAGGCGCTCCCTCGCATACGCGTACGCCTGCTGGAACGCCCGCTCGGCCACGGCCGGGCCTTCCGCCCCGATGGACACGCGGGCCATGTTCATCATCGTCAACATGACGCGAAAGCCCCCATGCAGCGCGCCCACGAGCTCGCCGGCCGCGTCGTCGTACTCCATGACACAAGTCGGGCTGGCGTGGATCCCGAGCTTTTCCTCGACCCGGGCGCAACGGAGCGAGTTAGCCACGCCCGGCTCGCCCGAAGGGCCCGGCGGGCGCTTGGGGACGAGGAAGACCGAGAGCCCCTTGGTGCCTGCCGGGGCACCGGCGGCGCGGGCGAGCACGAAATGGACGATGTTGTCGGCGAGGTCGTGCTCGGCCCAGGTGGCGAAGATCTTCGTCCCGGAGATCCGCCAGGTGCCGTCGGGCTGCTCGGTGGCCCTCGTCGTCAACGCCCCAAGGTCGGACCCCGCGTCGGGCTCCGTGAGCTCCATGGTCGCCGGCCAGTACCCCGAGACCATGCGCGGGAGGTAGGTGTCGCGCTGGCGGTCGTCGCCCCAGTGGAGCAGGAGCTCGACGGCCCCTTGGGTGAGGACGGGGTTTATCGACAGCGCCATGTTGGCCGATGCGAACATCTCTTGGAGCGCCACGGCGACCGCCCACGGGAAGCCACCACCCCCGTAGCGTTCAGGGAACTGCAGGGATCCCCAGCCGCCTTCCACGTAACGGCGGTAGGCCTCCTTGAACCCAGTCGGCGTGACGACCCCGCCCCGGTCATCTCTTCGCGAGCCGGCCGAGTCACCGGCGGCGTCGGTAGGTAAGATCACCTCGCTCGCGAACCGCCCGAACTCCACGACCACCTGCTCCATGGTCGGCCGGTCGACGTGGGCGAAGTCCGGTAGCTGGAGCAGGTCCCAAACGCCTGCCACTTGGAGCGCCTCCATGATGTCGGCCACAGGCGCCCGGTAGGAGGAGCCGCCGGCGCCCTCGCTCGTGGATCCGCCCGCCATCAAGCGCTCCGCCATCGAGCGCTCCGCCGGCGCGGCCCACCGGCGCCCTCGCCCTCGCCCGCAGGTGCGGCCATCAAGCGCTCCGCCTGTAGCTACCGCCGACCTCGTAGAGCGCTGCCGTGATCTCCCCGAGGGATGCCGAACGTACCGTGCGCATCAGTTCATCCAAGACATTGCCCCCCGAACGCACCGTGTCTTGGAGGGCATGGAGCGCGGCCGGCCGCTCGGCCGCATGGCGAGCCTGGAAGGCGCGCAACCGGGCGATCTGGCCCTTTTTTTCCTCGTCGCTGGCGCGGGCGAGGAGGAGCCGGTCCGGCTTGCCCCCGCCGTTTGAGGCGACGAAGGTGTTGACACCGACAAGGGGCAAGGTGCCATCGTGCTTTTTCTGTTCGTAGAGCATCGAGTCGTCCTGGATGCGGCCGCGCTGGTAACCGGTCTCCATGGCCCCGAGGACCCCGCCTCGCTCGGAAATGCGTTCCATTTCGACGAGCACGGCTTCCTCGACGGCGTCGGTGAGCTCCTCGACTATGAAGCTGCCCTGCAGCGGGTTCTCGTTTTGGGCCAGCCCCCATTCCTGGTTGATTATGAGCTGGATGGCGAGGGCGCGGCGGACGGACTCAGGGGTGGGGGTGGTCACCGCCTCGTCGTAGGCGTTGGTGTGGAGGCTGTTGGCGTTGTCGTAGACGGCGCAGAGCGCTTGCAGGGTCGTCCTTATGTCGTTGAACGCCATCTCCTGGGCGTGGAGCGACCGGCCCGAGGTCTGGATGTGGTACTTCAGCTTTTGCGAGCGCTCGTTGGCGCCGTAGCGGTCGCGCATGGCTATGGCCCAGATGCGCCGTGCTACCCGGCCGATGACCGTGTACTCGGGGCCCATGCCGTTAGAGAAGAAAAACGACAGGTTGTGGGCGAAGTCGTCGATGTCCATGCCCCGGGCCAGGTAAGCCTCCACGTAGGTAAAAGCGTTGGCCAGGGTGAAGGCGAGCTGGGTGACCGGGTTGGCGCCGGCTTCGGCGATGTGGTAGCCCGAGACCGAGACCGAGTAGAAGTTGCGGACCCCGTGGCGCACGAAGTACTCCTGGACGTCGCCCATCGCCCGGAGCGAAAACTCGGTCGAGAAGATGCAGGTGTTCTGGCCCTGGTCCTCTTTCAAGATGTCGGCCTGGACGGTCCCCCGCACCCGCCTCAGCACCGAACCGGCCAGTTCCTCGGCCTCGTCCTCCCCTGGCGGCCGCCCGTGCTCGGCGGCAAAGCGCTCCAGTTGCTGGTCTATGGCGGTGTTGAAAAACATGGCCAATATCGCCGGCGCCGGCCCGTTTATCGTCATGGACACAGAAGTCCTCGGGTCGCAGAGGTCGAAACCGCGGAAAAGGTCCTTCATGTCCTCGAGAGTTGCCACCGACACCCCCGAAGTCCCGATCCGGCCGTAGATGTCGGGGCGGGGGTCGGGGTCGCAGCCGTAGAGCGTCACCGGGTCGAAAGCCACCGAGAGGCGGGTGGCGGGTTGGCCGTCGGCCAAGAGGTGGAAGCGCCGGTTGGCCCTCTTCGGGTCGCCCTCGCCGGCGAACATCCGGGTCGGCTGCTCTTCCTCGCGCTTCAGGGGGAACACACCGCCGGTGAAAGGGAACCTGCCAGGCAGGTTCTCCGAGCGCAGCCAGCGCAGAAGTTCGGCCCGGTCCGAAAAGCGTGGGAGCGCCACCCTCGGCACCTTCGTCCCCGACAGCGACACCCGGTAGAGCGCCGGCTCCCCGCCGGCGCCTGCCTCCCCGCCGGCGCCAGCCTCCCCGCCGGCGCCTTCTGGCGCCCGCTCCTCACCCGAGTACTGGCGCACCGTCTCGGGCCAGGACTCGACGAGGCCGAGCGCGTCGTCGTCGACGGCCGCCTTCGCCTCGCCGGCGAGTGCCTCGAGGTCCCTCGTCTCGAGCCCGTTCTCGGCGGCTACGCCCGCCGCCAGGGAGAGCGCGTCGGCGCGCCGGAGCGCGCCAGTCAGTTCTCTCGTCCGAGCGTGGTAGGCCCTTACGGTCGCCGCTATCTCGGCCAGGTACCGGTCCCGCTCCGCCGGAACGAAGGCGGCAGAGCCGCTCGAGACCCGGCCCGAGACGGGAGGGAGCGAACCCTGGCCGGCGCCGAAACCACGCCTTTCCAGCCCGTCCCGCAACAACTCGTCCCGCAAGTACTGGTAGAGGGCGGTTACGCCGTCGTCGTCCAGGTGCGAGGCGATCGTGCCGAACACGGGCAGTTCCTCCGGGGCAACGGCGGACGCCCCGTGCTCCCGGGCCCACTGGCGGCGCACGTCGCGAAGGGCGTCGGCGGCGCCGCGACGGTCGAACTTGTTGAGCGCGACGGCGTCCGCCAGCGAAAGCATGTCGGTCTTCTCGAGCTGGGAAGGAGCGCCGAACTCCGGCGTCATCACGTAGAGCGAGACGTCGGCCAGGTCCACGATGGCGGAGTTTCCCTGCCCGATGCCGGGCGTCTCCACCACTACCAGGTCGAACCCAGCTGCGCCGCACGCCTCCACGGCCAAAGGCACCGCTGGCGGCAACTCGGACGGGCTGCCCCGGGTGGCCAGGGAACGGAAGTACACCTGGGGGGGCCCGATCGAGCCCATCCGGAGCCGGTCGCCGAGCAGTGCTCCCCCACCCCGCCGGCGGGTCGGGTCGACCGCGAGGACCGCTATGCGGAGCCGGTCCCCCTGGTCGGCACGGAACCTCCTCAAGAGCTCGTCCACCAGGCACGACTTGCCAGAGCCGCCCGTACCCGTGACCCCGAGGACCGCCGGCCAAGGAGACGCCCGCGCCCGGAGCCGGGCGAGCTCGGCCTCCGCGAGCGAGCCTGCCTCGAGCGCCGTGATCACCCGGGCCAGCGCCGCGCTGCGGCCGGCGAAGAGGTCGTCGAGCGACGGGCGGCCGTCGCGAGCCAGGTCCACGTCGCACTCCTCGACCAGGACATTGACCATCCTCGCCAACCCGAGGGCTTGGCCGTCCGCCGGCGAGAAGATGTGGCGCACGCCGTAGGCCTCCAGTTCGGCTATCTCCGGCGCCACGATCACGCCTCCCCCGCCGCCGTACACCCGTACGTCACCCCGGCCCTCCGCCCGCAGCCGGTCCACCAGGTACTCGAAGTACTCCACGTGGCCGCCCTGGTACGAGCTCACGGCGACCCCCTGCACGTCTTCTTCGACCGCGGCCGCCACCACCTCTTCGACGCTACGGTTGTGGCCTAGGTGGACCACCTCGGCACCTTGGGAGACGAGCAGCCTGCGGACCAGGTTGATCGCCGCGTCGTGGCCGTCGAAGAGGCTGGCCGCCGTCACGAAGCGCACCGGGTGGCGGGGGACGTGAAGCTGGCGCCGGCGCTCTCCGGCAGGTGCCAGGGTGGCACTCATGAGAACAACGATAGTTTGATGTCCAAGTAATTTCTACGCTGCAGTTTGAGAGGAGAAAAAATTGGCAGGTTCGGTGGTCCTCTCGGGAGCCCGCACCCCCATGGGCAAGCTCGGCGGCGCGCTCGCTCCATTGTCCCCCGTCGAACTCGGGGCCGCAGTGATCGCCGAGGCGCTACGGCGGGCAGGCGTCCCTTCGCGCGCCGTCGGCCACGTCCTCATGGGACAGGTGCTCCAGGCCGGCCAGGGCCAGAACCCGGCCCGCCAAGCGGCCGTGCGGGCCGGCGTGCCCATGGACGTTCCGGCCATGACCCTCAACAAGGTGTGCCTCTCGGGCCTCGCGGCGCTCCACCTGGCCGACCCCATGAT
>JAJZYO010000011.1 GCA_021798075.1 Actinomycetes bacterium | reverse complement strand
CCGGCTAAGGCTCACGCCGGGCTCGGCGTTGGCCGATGAGCAAGCCGCCCGCCAGGAACAACAGGCCGCCGAAGACCACGTAGCCAAGCCAGACCCGCGTCCCGACCGGGTGGACGGGCACGTAGGCATCCCATATCCTCACGACGCCGACGGTGAAAAGCACAGCTGCCGTCAAGAGCGCCACAAGTGCGACCATGCCGTAGACAACCGCCCGCATGACGGTGAGGACACGCACTGTCGTGCGGGCCCTCACCCACGCCACCCCATCAATCACACGTTCACTTAGTTCACCGGCCAGCGCAGAGGCGTGAGCGCTCGCGGACTGTTGGTCCTGCGAAGACGAGCCTGGAGCACCGGCGGGCCCCGAAGAACCCGCGGGCGTAGGCCCCGCTACAAGCTCTTGGCTTTCCGGCATGGGAAGAGGTTACCGTGCGAACCTTCGATGCCTAAGCCACGAGGTAACTCTTAAGTAGGTCTGATAAGCCGACGAGCAGGCAGCAGGGTCAGCGCGACCGCTGTCAACCGAACCTTGACGGCACCTCATGTCACTGCGAGCTTGTCCACCTTTGCCTGGTCGGAGGGGCCCGGGTTGAGCATCCAAAGCAGGACCCAGTCGCCCCTCTTCCCCAGAAGGGGGAACGTATGATCCCCATTTATGCCATCCTGGGCGCTCACCGGCTTACCCCAACCGCCCCAGTTGGCAAAGTGACTGGCTACGAAAACTTGCGCGCTCCAGCCGCGCATCGGTGTCTTCACCACAAGGTCGTGGAGCACATGGGAGCCGTCCAAGTGGACCGCAAGCCCAAAGCCTCCGTAGCCACCGAAATCTGCGTACTTATAGATCAAGCTCTGCCAGTACGTCTTAGGATTGGCGCTCGTCAAGTTCGGCAGCTCGCTCAGGTTGTCGTTGGGTTGGTTGCCACCGGTAACGACCTCTTTTACCCCCAGGATCCCCAAATGGGCCCCTCCTACCGCCGAGGCGGACGGCCCTGCTGCTCCGCCAGAGGCCGTCGGGCCACCGCGATGCCGAGGCGAGTACGACAACTGCCCAGGGTAAAGCAGGGCAGCTGCCACCAAGGATCCCACGACCATTAGTGAAGCGACGACGGCGCTGGCAAGCCGCCGCGGCCGTCGACGGCGCGCCGGGGTAGCTTGGGCAGTCTCGGCCACAGGGCCACGCCCTACATCACGCACCGTGGCGCCAGTGCCAATTTCTCTACCTATGGCTGTGCCTGGACGCCCCGCGTGGACCGGTCGGCCGGGCTCGCCACTGGGCCCGGCGAAAGCGCCAGGTCCAAGCTGCAAAAAGGCACCCGGGCCACTTGCCCGAAAGCCGAGCTGTGCCCCCAACTCGGCTAGGGAACGGCCGAGGGCCACAGCCGAGGGGGTGCGCTGCTCCGGCTCTTTGGCCATGAGTGTGGACACGAGATGCACAAGGCCTGGTGGGAGCCCAGGCCGCGTCGCTTCCAGGGAGGGGACGGGCTGCTGGACATGTGCGAGTGCGGTCGCCATGTCGCTCTCACCCTCAAAGGGGGGCCGGCCAGCGAGCATCTCGTACATGACGACGCCGAGGGAGTACAGGTCGGTGCGCGCGTCGGGCTCGCGGCCTTGGACTTGCTCAGGCGCCACGTACTTCGGCGTACCAAGTAGAGCGCCGTGGGCCGTCAAGTCCCCGGGGCTCGCCGCGGCCTTGGCGATGCCAAAGTCCGTGACCTTCACCTGGGCAAGGCCGTTACCCCCGTCACGTAACAGTACGTTGGCAGGCTTGACATCGCGGTGCACAAGTCCCTGCGCGTGGGCGTAAGCGAGGGCATCGGTCACCTGGGCGGCGATCGCCACAACAAGGCGCGGGCCGAGAACCTTGTAGCGGTGTACCAAGTCCCGCAAGGTCTCGCCGGGGACGAGCTCCATGACTATAAACGCCGTACTCTGCCCCGCCGCCCACTCTGCCTCAGGCATAGGACCTCGGCCAAGCGCAGCCGGCGACGTGCCGTCGAGGGGCTCCACGCCGGCATCGAAGACGGCAACGATGCCGGGATGGACTAGCCGAGCAGCCGTGACCGCCTCACGCCTGAACCGCTCTCGCAGATTGGGATCCGATGCCAGGTGGGGCAGCAACAACTTGAGGGCAACAGGCCGCGAGAGGACCTCATCGTGGCCCTCCCAGACTTCTGCCATACCGCCCCTCGCAAGTACACGAACAAGGTGGTAGCGCCCCGCCAAAGTCCGTGGCACTTCAGGTGCGAACCCTGCCACGGCTCCTCAGGCTACCGCGTGCTTAGACATCTGGGCAGCCATCAAGCCTTGGCAGGCTGGCCCGGCCCCGACGGGCGCAGGAGACCGTCGCTTTACTAATCCGCCTCCCGCCTCGCTTCTTCGCGCGCTCCTCGGTCGGCTGCGACCCACGCGACGCCGATAGCGCCTGGGCCAGCATGAGTCCCCACGACGGGGCCGATGTCCCCCAGTATCCTTGGGCGTTCCGGTACGACATCAGAGATAAGACCAACGAACTCGTCAAAATCGGCTGCTTCTGCACCCATTATGGCTAACCACTCGAGCGGCCCTGCAGCGCGCAATTTTCCAGCCATGTACCAGAGCGACCTTGCCCGCGTCCGCTGCCTGGACTCCTGCTCGACGACCCCATTGCGCACGGCGATCACTGGTTTTATGGACAGCAGCGTCCCGAGGGCAGCGGCCGCACCGCCTATGCGCCCACCTCTCTTCAGGTTGTCGAGGGTATCGATCGCTCCGTAGACCGAGACCCGCCGCATTGTTGCCTCTACCACCGAGCGCACCTCTGCCACGCCGGCGCCCCCGCGCGCGGCCTCCGCCGCCGCCATCACGACGAGACCCTCACCAAGGGTGACGCTTTGGGAGTCGACAACCTCGACCGCCAAGCCCTTCACTTCTTTGGCAGCCCCATTGGCGGCCTCGAAGGTAGCAGACAACCGCGAAGACAGCGTCACGCAAACCACGCCGGTTGCACCGTCCCGAGCTGCTGATTCAAACACAGCTTGGAACGCGCCCGGCGCCGGCGCAGATGTCTCCGGGAGCGCGTCACCTCCCGCGCAGAGCCTCCAGAACTCCTTGGTGCTCAGCTCCTCCCTGTCCACGAATTCCCTATCGCCGAAACGCACATGGAGGGGCACGAGCGAGACGCCAAGGCGCTCGGCAATCTCTTGGGGCAAGTCGCAAGCGGTGTCGCTCACTATCCGGACTGTCAAGGGGCTCCTTGGGGGCGACGACTCGAGCGGGACAATGACACGGCGCACAACCGTACAAGAAGATCCTAGCCGGGTAAGGTCTTCACGCGCCGCTGGCACGTCCAGGCGCTCGGGGGCCACCCCTGGACCCGCGCCAACGCCAAAGTGCACCTAACTCCTCCAAGCCAAACCAGCGCGCCGCGGCCACGAAGGCCGCTACTCCCACGATGAGCGCAAGCACGAGCCTGGCGATGCCGAAACCAAGACTGTCAGTAGGCCGCACGAGGTCTAGCGCGAGGGCCACGGCACCCGCCATGACGGCCGTCGCCGCCACAGTCTTCGCGACCCACGGGAGGCTCAGTCCAGGTGCTGCTCGCCGGCGAAGGCGGAACCACGCGAGCGGAAGGGTGAGCGTGTAGGGCCCGATCCAGGCTGCGGCCAGCCCCTTCACCCCGAAAACCGGGTAAAGGGCCAGGGCTGACACCACGGTCAGACCGTTCTCCACGACATACAGCCAAAACATGGAGCGGGCGTCCTGCATCGACTGGAACCCACGGATCACGAGGAGGTACGTGGCAAACCCAGGCAGGCCGAGTGAGAAAATGACCAAGAGGGTCCCGGTGAGATCTGAGGACGCGCTGCTCAGGTGCCCGTGCGCCAGCGCGACAAGCACGGCTGGGTGTGCCACCAGGGCGTAGCCAACTCCTCCGGGGAGCAGCAGGACCACCGTCATCCGGACCGCACGGCTCAACTGCGTCGCAAACACGCCCTGGTTACCGCGCGACCACTGTTCCGCGAGGTCTGGCGCGACGGCGAAGGCGATCGAGGCGCCGACGACGGCATAAGGAAGCAGCATGAACGTGAACGCATAGCTGAAGGCCGAAAAATCGCCTTGCTTGTTTTGGGCGAGCACCGCCACCAGGGCGTAGGAAAGCTGGTTCGCGACGACCGCGCCCACCGTCCAGCCTGACAACCGCCCGATCGCGCGGAGGGCCGGGTGCCCCGGCGCCCACCGCGGACGCACGGGTACCTTCGCCTTCCACAGCGCAGGCAACTGAGCGACGAGTTGCACCAGGTAGCCTGCCGTCGTCCCGATCCCGACAACCGCCACCGCAGCGGCGTCTTGGCGATAGCCGCCGATGCTGCTCGGCCTGACCATTTCGCTCGCGACCACAAGAGCGCCGATCGTGACGAGGTTCGCCAGGACCGGGCTGAAGGCCACGGAGCCGAAGCGGCGGCGGGCGTTGAGCAACGCCGTCATGACCGTGATCAGGCCGAGGAACAACAGCTGAGGTGCAAAGAGACGGAGCCACGTCGTCGCAAGGACGCGCTCCGCGCCCACGTTCGGGCCCCTCGCGTCGAGGAGGAACAACCTCACGATTAGGGGTGCCGCCAGCCAGAACACCACCGTGGCAACGACGAGGACGACGGTTAGGAAAGTCACGACCGCCGGCACGGTGTCGTCATCGTCATCACTTGCTCCAGTGCGGACCAGCGACTGCATCAGCACCGGCAAGAGGGTCGCCGAGAGGACCCCCCCGATTATCAGGTCGTGGATCTGGTTGGGGACGATATTGGCCTGGTTGTAGGCGTCTGCCAAACGGCCCTGCCCGAGTACCCACGCCACTGCTAGCAAGCGGGCGAACCCCGACACCCGCGAGAGGACCGTGCCTGCGGCCATGACCGCTGCGCTGCGGACGGGCCGCGCTTCTGTGGCCGTGACCTCAGCAGGTGACCCGGGTAACACGCCACTGGGCGAAAGGCCAGTGCTAGGAAGGCCAGCGTCGGACAGCCCGGCACCAGACAGCCCGGCACCAGACAGCCCGGCACTGGGGAGGACGGCACTGGGGAGGACGGTGAGGAACGGCGCCACGTGTACTGGCGTGGGCTCCGTCGTCGAACCCGGCCGCGAGAGCGGCGGCTTGCGCCGGGGGGGCGGGGGCGGGGGCGCCGCGGGCAGCGCCTCCACTGGCCTTGTGGGCGGCCCTGGCGTGGCGATGTTCTCCTCCCCGCTCAAGCCAAGAGCCCTCGGCCGAAGGAGGAGGCTCCTCCCCCCCCTCCCACCGAGGTCTCTTCCGTAGCGGCCTCCTCCATGGGGCTCGGCACGAGGTGCCTGGAACGGCGTCCATGCCGCGCGTTGCGCACCCACCAGACAGCGAGGAAGAGAGCCGCCCCGACCATGAGCAAAAGGCCTACGCCCGACACTGCCGTTGAGTTGATGGTGTCAGTCCCCGTCGCGACCAGCCTGCCGTCGGGTGTCTCGATCTCGAGGGAAAGCTGGAAGGCTCCAGGCGTCCTCACTGCAACAGGGACGCGCAAGGTTGTCGTCGCACTGGGGGCCAAGTCAAGCTTGCAGCGTTCTGAACCAGGGCTCACGACTCGGCACTGAACAGCCCCGAACTTCCCGCCCTGGAAACTCAATTGGTTGCTGGACAGGACGAGACGAATGTGGGCTGGCAGCCGCGCGCCAGAAAACACCTCCAATGGTAGGCGGACCTGGCGGGAGGTGAGCGTTATTGAGTGCGACGGGGGCAGCCGGAGCTTCTGGAGCTCTGAGTCTGCGGCGCTCTCCACCCCGGCGATGAGGCTGGCGCGGCGGTCCCCGCTCCACACCGACGACGTCGCCACAAGCAACCGCTCCTCGAGACTGCTCACCAAAGACGCCGAGCGCCCGAAAACGGCTGCCGCGCTCGTCACGGCGTCCTCGGCTCCGTACCACCCGTCGGCACCAGCGAGGGGCTCTGCGGCGGCCGGCCCCACGACGTGGCGTGTGAGCGGCGCCGGAGGGACCGAGCCAAACTGTTGCGCGAGCGTCACGGCCTTGAGCAGTGGGTTGCCTTCGAGGCCAGAGAGAAGGACGGACAAAAATGTCGGGTTGACCGTCGCCCCCACTGGCGGCATCAGCACTACTCCGCGCGTGACACTTGGCAGCTCCTGATCGATCATCGCTAGCTCACCGAGCACCTGGTACGCAACCAAGGTGGCCTGGCCCGGGACCGAGGCCTCTGCTATGCGCCCTGACAGTTCGTTGTCGGCTCCGATCACCATGAGCCGGTCTCCGCCGGCCTTCAGGTAAGCGGGTTGCGCGAACGTCAGCTTCAGGTACTGCGCCGGGAGGGCGGAAAGGGTACCTTCCGGGACGACGACCTGCGTAGCGCCCGTTTCGAACAGGGCGCTGAGCGCACCTTGGTCCACCTGGCCCGAAAGCACCCAGGTGTCGGGGGAGGGTGCCGTGCCGAGCAGGTTCTTCAACGTCGCATTACCAGCGGCCAGTTGGCCTTCCAGCTGGTCCTGGAGGCCCGAGCTCACGAGCGCCCCGACATCAACCGGGAGCCGTGTCGCCGGCAGTAGTTCGTCGCCGGCGCCGAGCGCCCCGGCGAGCCTGCCAAGAGAAGCCCTCGGAGTCCCTCCGGCCTCCTCCATCGCCTGCAATGTGGACGGGGAGGCCTGGACGGTCACGGCAACGTGCCGCGCCGCCAAGTCCGCGATGTCAGCGTCGAGCGATGCGGCCTCGCTCGACGAGACCTGGCCGAGCCCACCCGACGCACCCACCGCAACGCGAGCAGCGATCGGGACAACCAAGGAAACCGAGAGGTGCTTGAAGCTGCTCGCGCCGGCGGCAGCGTAGACGAGGAACGTCGTGAGCGGCTTGCCTTGGGTGAGGCCCTGCTTCTCCAGGAACACCTGCACTGGGTATACGCCAGTCAAGTCGAGCGGCAAGCCACCACTCGAGGAGTTCACGGCTACGTCGAGCTCGGCACCTCCATTAGGGCCAGCAGCAAGCTGGTCCAGTGGCTTGGCGGGGCTTTGGTAGTAGAGGTAAGGCGCTGGAAAGGTCCCTAAAAGGACCTCCTGGAACTGGGAACGTGTGATCAGCCTGTCGTACACGTCGACGACCAGGGCCTCATCGGCAGGGTCGCTCGCAGTTATGGCCAAGTCCAGCTGGAACGTGCTGCTACTCGGGCCCACCCACGTGCTCTGGCGGAGCAGCTGCAAGGAATCATTGCCTCTGGCTATGTGGGCCGTGGGTGGCCCAACTGGCGCGAGGTGCTTTGGTCTAGCACCCGTAGGCCCCACAACCCTCGCCGTGGCAAGCCCTGGTGCAGCGAACCAACTCGCGCAAACCAAAACGGCGCTCGTGAGGGCCACAAAGGCCCAGGTGCGGACGGGCCCGGCAGTCATAGGATGCCGCCATCTTGGCCCCAGCGCCCGCTAGCTCCCGTTGAGCTGAGGTTGACAGAGAGCACGCACAGGCCTCTTGGGTCGTCGCGGAAGCCGACGCTCCGGTAAAGAGAGAGGGCGGCCTCATTGCCGATCTGGGTATTGACGGCAACCTGGTATGTGCCCATGCGCCGCAACCAATGGAGCCCATCGAGCAATAGTCTCCTGCCCGTGCCATGGCCTTGGGCCGGAGGGGCGACCGCCAGACGCTGCACGAAGCCGCGGCCGGCAGCAGCCCCGCAGATCGCGTAACCGACGACAGGCCCCCTCTTGGCGATGGCGACCCTGAACCTGCGTTCCGGTGTGGCTGCCAAGGCCTCCTCAAGTCCTGCACGGTCGAAGCGCCAGAAGGGGGAGAAGGCCGCGGCGTCGATTTCGAGCGCCTTCGCCGCCCGCAACCGCCCAGCGCTGCGCATTGGTAGCCCGGTCGGCACTGGTGGCAGCGCGACGGACCGGTCCAACAAGAGCAAGTGGAGGTGCTCGTGGACCGCGAATCCTGCCTCCAAGAAGCCGCGCTGCTCCTCGGGTGCAAGTGCGCCCGTCACGACGCTTTGGAAGCCCCTTTGCGCCAGGAGACCAAGGCAACGTCCTACGAACTCTCTGGACGGCGGCGGGGCGTCTGTTACTGGCATGAGGAAAGCGACCGAGGCATCTGTGCGCCACGGCCCGGTACGAGCGCATTGGTCGCCCCAGCGGATCATCCCGGTCGTGGCGGACATCTTGGCTTCAGGAATTAGATCTGGGTCTCAACTGGCAGGCCAGCGAGCCATAGCCTACAAGGCCGCCGCGCCAGATGCTCATGCGCGGTTGTCTCATGCCGATACGCGATCAGTGATCGACCTTCCCGCCATCCTTCGCCACGTCGTGGAGCAAGGAGCATCCGACCTGCACCTAAAGGTTGGGTCGCCCCCGCGGGTGCGCGTCAACGGGGACCTCCGGGTCTCGCCGTTCCCCCCCGTTGGCCCGGAGGAGTGCGAGGAGCTCGTAGCGCTGGTCGTGCCCCCAGAGCGCCTCCAGGAGTTCAAGGCGACAGGCGAGGCCGACTTCTCCCTTTCGATGAGCGGGCTCGGGCGCTTCCGATGCAACGCCTTCCGTCAACGCGGGACCCCCGGGCTCGTGCTGCGCCGGGTACTACCCAGCGCGCTTTCGGCCGCGGACCTCGGCCTCCCAGCCGTTGTCACGCGCCTGGCCGAGGAGCAGCGAGGGCTCGTCCTGGTAACCGGGCCGACGGGCTCGGGGAAAACGACCACGCTCGCGGCCATGATCGACCACATCAACACCAGCCGCGCGGCGTGCATAATTACGATCGAAGACCCGATCGAGGTGCTCCATCGCGACAAGATGTCCATAATCAGCCAGCGCGAGATCGGCACCGACACAAAGGACTGGTCGCAGGCGATGCGGCGCGTCCTGCGCCAAGACCCTGACGTGATCCTGATCGGCGAGATGCGCGACCCTGAGACCGTCCAAGCCGCCCTGGCCGCCGGCGAGACCGGCCACCTCGTGCTCTCGACGCTCCACACGACCAACGCGACCGAGACGGTCAACCGCATAATCGACTTTTTCCCGCCCCACCAGCAGCGCCAGGCAAGGGTAAGCTTGGCGTCAGTCCTCCGTGGTGTCGTCAGCCAGCGGCTAGTGGCGAGGGCCGACGGCGTCGGGCGTTGCGTCGCCGTCGAGGCTATGGTCATGACAGGGCGCATTGCGGACCGCATACTCGACCCGTCGGGAGGGAGCGGGGAGACGATCGAAGACGTCATCGCCGACGGTGAGTTCCACGGTATGGTCACCTTCGACCAGAGCCTCTTCAACCTCTTCAAGGCTGGCGAGATCTCGCTCAGGGCCGCCCTCCAGGCGGCTACCAACCCTCACGACTTCCGGGTCGCCCTCCAGACGGCCGGCCTGCTCCCAGCCGTCTAGCCCCGCCACCGTCCAGCCCTGCCACCGGCGCTCCTAGCTCTTGGCTGGGCTCGTTCGGCTGGGCTCGTTCGGCTGGGCTCGTTCGGCTGGGCTCGGCACTCTGGGGCCGAACCGGGCGCCCCCGGCCATAGGCTCGGCGGTCGTGGTACCCGAGCGGCTGAAGCCGATACTCGAGCCGGCGATCGAGCTCGCGCGGCTGTTCCAGGCCAAAGGCGCGCGGCTCTACCTCGTCGGAGGGGTGGTCCGCGACGCTGTGCTTGGGCGTCTCGACCCGACTAGCGACCTTGACTTCACCACTGACGCCCTGCCTCATCTGACAGAACAGATCCTCTCCGGGTGGGCCGACTCGATCTGGGCCCAGGGGAAGCGTTTCGGTACGATCGGCGCACAGCGGGGCCACCACCGCTTCGAGGTGACCACCCACCGTGCCGAGGCTTATGACCCCTCGTCCCGGAAGCCGGCAGTCCAGTTTTCGACGGCCCTCGAAGAGGACCTGTCGCGGCGAGACTTCACTGTCAACGCCATGGCGCTCTCATTACCGGACCTTCGACTGGTTGACCCCTTCGACGGCGTAGCCGACCTAGCCAGCAAGAAGTTGCGCACGCCGCTGGCCCCCGAAGTGTCGTTCACCGAAGACCCGCTAAGGATGCTCCGCGCGGCCCGTTTCATCGCTGGCTACGACCTTTCACCAGGACCGGACCTCATTAGCACTGTGACTAGGCTCCATAGCCGCTTGGACATCGTCTCGGACGAGCGCGTCCGAGACGAGCTCGACAAGCTCCTGGTCGTGCCCGACCCGTCAGCAGGCCTCTGGTTCCTCGTGAAGACCGGCCTTGCCGACGAGTTCCTCCCCGAGCTGCCTGCCCTCGCCCTCGAGCAGGACCCTGTCCATCGCCACAAGGACGTGCTTGCCCACACGATCGCCGTCGTCCAGCGGGCCAAACCAGACCGGATAGTGCGTCTAGCAGCATTGTTCCATGACATCGGCAAACCAAAGACGCGCTCTTTTGGGCCGGGGGGCACCGTTACGTTCCACCATCACGAGATCGTCGGGGCACGTATGGCACGCGACAGGATGCGGGCGCTGCGCTATTCAGTCGAAGACATTGAGAAGGTCACGAAGCTCGTCGAGCTTCACATGCGTTTCCATACCTACGCAATGGGCTGGACAGACAGCGCAGTCCGCCGGTACGTCCGCGACGCCGGCGACCTACTTGACGAGCTAAACGAGCTCACGCGCGCCGACTGCACCACGCGCAACCCCGCCAGGGCCAAGGCTCTCGCCGTGCGCATGGACGACTTCGAAACCCGCCTCAGCGAACTTCGCGCCAGGGAGGAGCTCGCTGCAATCCGTCCTGACCTGGACGGGCGCGAGGTTATGGCACACCTCGGGATAGCACCGGGCCGCCTCGTAGGCCAGGCCCTCGCCCACCTCCTGGAGCTCCGCCTTGAGGAGGGCCCACACTCGCGAGACGAGGCTCTTCGCTTACTCGACGAGTGGTGGGCAGCCCAAAATGAGCCTGAGGCCGGGGCGCACAAGTCGACCCCCCAACCGCTCAGGCCGGCCGGTCAAGCTCAGTCGGTGGACTTGCCCACCAGCGAATAAGCGTGCGTGAGGTGGTTCCAGGCGCAGTTGGGGCACACCTCTACGACATAGCAATAGAGGCTACGGCCACGGCTTGCCAGCTTCGCCAGATCCTGCTGGGAAGCAACACAACGCCCCCCAGCGGGGAGCCTCTGCCCGAAGACGTAAGACACCAACCTGAGCTTCACGTCCTCACAGATGGGGCAGTCCTCTCGCGACTCCTCGCCTACCCCAGTCGCGGCGCGGATCAGCTCGGGGTGGGCGTCGCAGACGTCGAGGCGCGAAAGCCGGCCTTTGCGGAACTCGTTTACGACGACGTTACGGGCAAGGCGGTAGTCGACGTTGCCCAGTACCTGCAACGCCGGGTCGGCATGCGCCGCCCTCAGGACCGGCCTCACACCCATACAGCCATCACAGCCCCCAACAGTACCGGCGGCGGCCTCGTTGGCGTCCGGTGGCCTACCGGCTCTTCCGAGCGCCGCAACCTAACGCTTCGATATATCGACCTTGCGCGCGATAAGGTGAAGCGTGCTCGAACTGGCAGTACTCGGGCTGCTAAAGGACCAGGACCTCCACGGGTACGAACTCAAGAAACGGCTGAGCGCGTTGCTCGGCATGGAGACGGCCGTGTCGTTCGGGTCTTTGTACCCTGCCCTGGCAAAGCTCGAAACCGCAGGCGCTGTCGAGGTTGTGACACCTGCCTCGGACACTGCGGGTCGATCTGGTGCCGCGCCTGGCGCCGTCGCAGGCCGGCGGCGCAAGGTGTACAGGATCACCACGTCGGGGGTCCGCCTCTTCGACCAACTGCTCGCGGACGGCCCTGGTGCCACAGGCGACGAGCGCTCCTTTAGCGTCCGTCTGGCTTTTGCTCGCTACCTGCCAACCGATGGCCGGTTAGGCCTCCTGCAACGCCGCCGGGCGCTGGTCGCCGAGCGGCTCTCTCAACTTGCTACGCGCGCCAAACAACCCCTCCGAGACCGCTACGTACAACTCCTTGCCGAGCACGAGCATGACAGCTTGTCGAGGGACCTTGCGTGGCTCGACCGCCTGATAAGGGAGGAGCAAGGCGCCTCCCGGCCTGCCGGCCAAGTTGGTGGGGCAATCGGGCTCGGGGTCCCCCTGGCCAGCACCTCTCAACTGAGGCGAAGACTCGCGCCAAAAACCCTGGCGCCGGCCGGCAAGTGAAGCATTCCTCTGCCTCCACTTCAAAACACGCGCGGCAACAGCCCATGGACACGCCCCGGAGGAAAAACGGGATTTGGATGAGTCCTCAAAAAACCAGTAGAACAAGAGGAAGGTAATTGATGGGAAAGATCAGGTTGGCAATCGCTGGCGTGGGCAATTGCGCCAGCGCTCTGGTGCAAGGCCTCGAGTACTACAAAGACATGAGCACCATCGAGCGTGTGCCGGGTTTGATGCACGTCGACCTCGGCGGTTACCACGTGGGCGACATCGAAATAGTTGCCGCGTTTGACGTCGATGCCGCGAAGGTTGGTGAAGACCTAGCCAAGGCGATCTGGGCAGGGCAAAACAACACCGTCAGGTTTGCTGAGGTCGCCCCACTAGGCGTGGAGGTGCTGCGTGGGCCGACCTTCGATGGCTTCGGCAAGTACTATCGGGAGGTGGCCACCGAATCTCCGGCTCCTCCAGTCAAGGTGGCCGAAGTGCTTCGACATTCCCGCGCCGACGTGCTCGTCTCGTACCTCCCGGTTGGTTCCGAGGAAGCACAAAAGTACTACGCGCAGGCGAGCATCGATGCCGGCGTCGGTTTCGTAAACGCCATACCAGTATTCATCGCGAGCGACGCCGTCTGGGCGAAGAAATTCCTAGACGCTGGCGTGCCTATTATAGGTGACGACATAAAGAGCCAACTCGGCTCCACGATAGCCCACAGGGTACTCGCGCGGTTGTTCGAAGACCGGGGCCTCGTGATCGACCACACCTACCAGTTGAACTTCGGCGGCAATATGGACTTCAAAAACATGCTCGAGCGCGACCGCCTCGAGTCAAAGAAGATATCCAAGACAAGGTCAGTTACCAGCCAGGTTGAGGGGGGGATATCCCCTCACGACGTGCACGTGGGGCCGTCCGACCACGTGCCTTGGCTCGATGACAGGAAATGGGCATACATACGTATTGAGGGCAGGAATTTTGGCGATGTGCCTGTGAACATCGAATTGAAGCTCGAGGTTTGGGATTCACCCAATTCTGCCGGGGTCGTGATCGACGCTCTGCGCTGCATCAAGATCGCACAAGATCGCGGCATAGGCGGCCCCTTGACCGGCCCGTCTGCCTACTTCATGAAGTCACCCCCTGTCCAGTACCGCGACGGCGAAGCGCGCGAGATGGTAGAAGACTTCGCCGGAGGGCCAGCCCAGTCGTAGCCAGCCCAGTCGTAGCCAGCCCAGTCGTAGCCAGCCCAGTCGTAGCCAGCCCAGTCGTAGCCAGCCCAGTCGTAGCCAGCCCAGTCGTAGCCAGCCCAGTCGTAGCCAGCCCAGTCATGGAAGCACCGCTATAACATGGGTCACGTGGCCGGGAGCCCAGATGGCACCGGACCCCAGGAGGTGTGCCCCATGTCCACAATTGGCAACCGGCTCCCGGCGCGTGTCCCCGGTATAAGGGCTCGCAAGGGCGGCCCTCAACCTCTTGTCATGGTGACGGCTTACGATGCCCCGAGCGCGCGGGCCGCCGCCGCGGCTGGGGTCGATCTGGTCCTGGTTGGTGACTCCCTCGGCATGGTCGTGCTCGGCTTCGATGACACCCTGGCCGTAACTGTCGACGACATCGCACGCCACACTGGCGCCGTCGCCCGCTCAGCGCCAGGACAGTTGATCGTTGCTGACATGCCCTGGACCAGCTACCACACAGGCACAAGCGACGCTGTCCACAATGCGGCTCGCCTCGTTCGCGCCGGGGCGACGGCGGTCAAACTTGAGGGCGGCGCCAAACGCCTGCCCGTCATCCGGGCGATCCTCGACGCCGAAGTGCCGGTCATGGGTCACCTAGGTCTCACCCCGCAATCTGTGCATGCGATGGGCGGGTTCCGCGTCCAAGCTCGACAGCCCGACCAAGCGAAGTCCCTGCTGGAGGAGGCGATAGCCCTCGCTGACGCGGGCTGCTTCGCGATAGTGCTTGAGGGCGTGCCCGGCACAGTCGCCGCCGACATAACGCAAGCCATCCCCGTCCCGACCTTCGGGATCGGTGCCGGGCCGGCATGCGACGGCCAGGTGCTCGTCTTCCACGACGTGGTCGGCTTCGGAGGACCGCGTACGCCGCGCTTCGCGCGCCGCTACGCCCAACTGGACGACATCGCGGCCAGCGCCCTCACCAGCTGGGCCGATGACGTCCGTGGGCGCCGCTTCCCATCACCCACCGAGACTTACAGCGCCTGAACAAAGCCCAGCGTCACACCCTCCTGCCACAATGAAGCTGATGCAACGATCGCAGGCGTCAGCTACCATGGCAGCGACAATCTGCAGGCCCTGCTCCGGGTGGTCCGGAGCCTGGGTAAGCCGGCCAGGCCGGGCTACCCAGCCCACAGGGAAAGGTAGGTGAGCCGCTGGTGCGGCCCTATGAAGTCATGGTCATCTTCGACGCCAGCCTGGAAGACGACGCTGTCAAGTCCCAGGTCGCGC
>JAJZYO010000010.1 GCA_021798075.1 Actinomycetes bacterium | reverse complement strand
CCAGGGGAGCTCGCAGATGTTCATCACTGGCCCCGACGTCGTGAAGGCCGTCACTGGAGAGGATGTCACCCATGAGCAGCTCGGAGGAGCGCTCACCCATGCGACGAAGTCGGGGGTGGCAACCTTTCTGGCGCCCGACGAGCTGAGCTGCTTGGACGAAGTCCGGCGCCTGCTTGGGTTCCTCCCCGCCAACAACCTAGAGCAGCCGCCTGTCGCGGGCAGTTCCGACGACCCAAGGCGGGCCGTTCCCGAGATCTCGGAGCTTGTCCCGGCCTCTTCCCATGAGCCCTATGACGTGAAAGAGTTGGTCCGGGCCGTCCTAGACGACCGTGACCTCTTCGAGTACCACAAGCTCTGGGCTGCCAACCTCGTCTGCGGCTTTGGCCGAATCGGTGGGCGCGTCGTCGGGGTGGTAGCAAACCAGCCCCTTGTCCTAGGGGGTGTGCTCGACATAGATGCAGCAGAAAAAGGTGCGCGTTTCGTACGGACATGCGACTGCTTCAACATCCCTGTCGTCACGTTTGTGGACGTGCCCGGCTTCATGCCGGGCACCGACCAGGAGCACGGTGGCTTGGCGCGCCGGGGTGCCAAGCTCTTCTACGCCTACTCTGAGGCGAGCGTGCCCAAGGTCCAGTTGCTCATCCGGCGGGCCTACGGCGCCGCGTACGTCGTCATGTCTTCGAAGGCCCTCGGCGCCGACCTCGCTTATGCTTGGCCGGGGGCCGAGCTGTCGGTGATGGGCCCCGAAAGTGCGGTCGAAGTTCTCTATGCCGATGAGCTTGCCCTGGCCCCGGCCAGGCGGGGCGACCTCGTCGAGTCGTACCGGCAAGCCAACGCCAGCCCGTATTTTGCCGCCGAACGCGGGTACATAGATGACGTGATCGAGCCGGCGAGCACCCGGAGCGTGTTGTACCAGGCCCTTTCGGTCTTGGCCAGCAAACGGCCGGAGGCGCAGCCGCGCAAGCACGGGAACGTCCCGCTGTGAGCGACCATGGCCCCCTTGGCGTCCAGGTGAGGCTGCGGCGCCTTGCGCGTCCCCCGGCGCCCGAGGAACTGGAGGCGCTGCGCACTGCCGTCCAAGTGGCGCTCGGGGTTCCTGACGCTAAGGACGCTGGCGCGGACAGCGCGCCGTGGCGCTTCGGCGGGCGCTGGTGGCGGCCAGCGCCGTGGGACGCCCCTCTTTCGCGCTAGGCGCTCGGCACCCCACACCCGGCCTGCGTTTTCCCCCGCTGTGGAGGGCTTGTGGATAAGGTCGGGGACGGCCTGGGGACTACCAGGGGAGAGCTGAGTTGGTGCAGCGTGCAGCCGGTCTCTCCGCAAAGCTCGCGCTCTTTGACTGTGGAAAAGGCGCCGGTTGAGGCCGGCTCAGCCAGTTCGTTCAACGACACAGCGGCCCCCGCCCGCGACGACCCGGCCGACCCTGCTTGCCCCGAAACCGAGCCCTCCAACCACATCGATAGCGGCACGGGCCTGCCCAGGCGGAACGATGACAACCATGCCGAGGCCGAGGTTGAAAGTCCGAGCCATCTCAGCCTCACTAGCTGAAGCGGCGGCCTGCACCTCTCTGAAGATCCGTGGCACCGGCCAGCTACCCTCGGACAGCACGGCGTCGAGCCCTGCTGGGAGGGCACGGGGTACGTTGCCCGGCAAACCACCGCCGGTTATGTGGGCGACGCCGCGAAGTTCGATGTTGCGCGCCAGCTCGAGCACCGCTCGGGCGTAGACGAGCGAGGGCCGCAGCAGCTCGTCGGCGAGGCTGTGGCCTGCGCCGGCCCACGCCTCATCGTCGAGCTTCCTGCCGGCACGACCCAGAAGGGCCGCGCGCACGAGCGAATAGCCGTTGCTGCGAAGGCCGTCCGAGTGCAGCCCGACGACCTCGTCGCCCTCTCGCGCTGGGTGGGCACCGCCTGGCCCCAACAGCTGATCGCGCTCAGCGACGCCCACGGCAAAGCCAGCCAGGTCGAACTCCCCGCGAGGGAGCTGCCCCGGGTGCTCGGCGAGCTCGCCGCCCAGGATGGCGCAGCCGGCCGTCTGGCAACCTTGCGCCACGCCGGCCATGATGCTCTCGACGTCGTCCGCTTCGAGATGGCCCCAGAGCTGGTAGTCGAGCAGGAAGAGCGGTTCGGCCCCGGCGCACGCGAGGTCGTCTACGCACATAGCTACGAGGTCGACCCCCACTGTGCCGAGGCGACGCGCCTCGATGGCGATCGCCAGCTTGGTCCCCACCCCGTCGGCCGAGGCAACGAGTACGGGGTCCCGGTAGCCGGTTGGCATCGCAAAGAGGCCGGCGAAGCCCCCGATCTCCCCGAGCACCTCTTTGCGCGCAGTGCGCGCTACCCAGGGCCGCATCAGCTGGACGGCCCGGTCCGCGGCCTCGATGTCCACGCCGGCAGCGGCGTAACTGAGCCCGGGCTTGTCCGGGCTCACTGGGCTGCCGGGGCTCACTGGGCTGCCGGGGCTCACTGGGCTGCCGGGGCTCACTGGGCTGCCGGGGCTCACTGGGCTGCCGGGGCTCACTGGGCTGCCGGGGCGGGCACGGGCCGGTCACCGGTCGTGCCCGAGGGCTCCTCGCGCGCCGGTTGCTCCGGGGTGGACCGGAGCTGGCGGAGCGGTACGGGCACCGGGTACTCGCCTGTGAGGCAGGCATCGCAGAACCCAGCCCCAGCGACCCCCGTCGCCTTCTTCAAGGCGTCCAGAGATAGGTACGCGAGGCTGTCGGCACCCACGTAGTCGCAGATCTCCCCGACCTCCAGGTCCGCTGCGATCAGCTCGGAACGAGTACCTGTGTCGACCCCGAAGTAGCACGGCCATCGGTACGGGGGTGACGAGATGCGGAGGTGGACCTCCTTGGCGCCGGCCTCCCGCAACATCGCAACGATGGCACGCGTGGTGGTGCCGCGGACGATCGAGTCGTCGACCACGACCAAGCGCCTGCCGGCGATGGCCTCGCGGAGCGGGTTCAGCTTGCGCCGGACCCCAAGGGCGCGCTTGCCCGGCTCGGGGTCGATGAAGGTCCTGCCTATGTAGCGGTTCTTCACGAGCCCGTGGCCGAAGGGCACCCCGCTCTTGCGGCTGTAGCCCTCGGCGGCCGGTATCCCCGAGTCCGGGACCCCTACGACCATGTCGGCGCTCGTCGGGGACTGCTCGGCCAGCTGCTCGCCCATGCGTACCCGGGCAGCGTGCAGCTCTTGGCCATACAGCCGGCTGTCAGGACGCGCCAGGTAAACGAACTCGAAAATGCACAGCTTGGGCTGCACCTTGGCGGGGGGCCACGGCCGGTGGCTCTCGCACCCCGCGTCTCCTATGACGAGCAGCTCTCCTGGCTCCACCTCGCGCACGAAGTGGGCGCCCGCAATGTCAAGAGCGGGTGTCTCCGAGGCGAGCACCCAACCGTCGTCGAGCCGGCCCAGGCAGAGGGGCCGGAAGCCGTTTGGGTCGCGCACGCCGACCAGGCAGTCCCGGTCCGCGAGCACGAGCGAGAAGGCTCCCTGGAGCTGTGGCAGCACCCTCATCAGGGCGCCGACCAATGCACCTTGGTCCTCCTGGCCGTCGCTCATGGCCAGCTCACGGCCGACCAGTTCGGCCATCAAGTCGGAGTCGCTCGTGGCCGTGCCGGGCAACATGCCGATCGCGCCGGCCAGCTCCTCGACGTTGGTGAGGTTGCCGTTGTGGGCAACCGCGAACTCGCTGCCTCCGGCGTTCCGGTACATCGGCTGAGCGTTGTGCCAAGACGACGACCCGGTAGTTGAGTAGCGGGTGTGCCCGATCGCGAGGTGACCTACGAGCCCGGCGATCTTGTAGTCGTTGAACACCTGCGAAACGAGGCCCATATCCTTCATGACGACCATTGCCTGGCCGTCGCTCACGGCCATCCCGGCTGACTCTTGGCCTCGGTGTTGGAGGGCGTGCAAGCCGTCAACAACCACGGGGGCCACGCTCCGCCCTGGCGCGTAGATCCCGAAGACCCCGCAAGCCTCGCGGCGACCTTCGCTCTCAGGGAGGGTGCTCACCTGCCCCATTCTCGCGCACTGGGCGGAGTTGCCCGGGCCATGGCCCAGCGCGGTTACGGTGGTGGGCAATGATCGACCTCCACGTCCACTCGAAGGTCTCGGACGGCAGCGATTCCCCGGAGCGGCTCGTGGAGCTGGCCGTCGAGGCCGGGCTCTCAGCCTTTGCCCTGACAGACCACGACCGCCAGGACGGTGTGGCCGTTGCCGCCAAGAAGGCCGCCGAGGTGGGCATAGGGATCGTTCCTGGCGTCGAGATCTCCTGCGAGCACAAGGGCACTATGCACATGCTCGTGTACTTCCTTGAGCCGGGCGAAGGCCCACTGCAAGACGAGCTTGGCCGGCTCCAGCGTGCTCGTGACACACGCAACGAGCGAATGGTTGCCCGCCTCGGCGAGCTGGGGCTGCCGGTGACGATGGAGGAGCTGCAGGAGGAGGCCGGCGGGACCGGGGCCGGCCGCCCCCACGTGGCGGCGATCTTGGTCCGCAAGGGTTATGCGAGCTCGGTGCAGGACGCGTTCGACAAGTTCTTGGCGAAGGGCCAGCCCGCTTATATGGAGAAAGAACGCCTGGCGCCTCGGCAGGCCACCTCATTGGCTCTCCAGTCCGGAGCTCTTCCGGTCCTCGCCCACCCACTGTCGCTCGGGCTCTCGCCGGCGGACACCGCTTCAGCGGTCGCCGAGCTGGCCGATGCCGGCCTGGTCGGTCTCGAGGCCATCTATGGTCGCTACGACCAGGGCCAGCGAGCGGACTTGGCGGTCCTGGCGGCCCAGAACGGGCTCGCCGTGACGGGCGGTTCGGACTACCACGGCACCTACAAGCCCGACTTGAGCGTGGGCACGGGCCAGGGCGATCTGCACGTGCCCGACGGAGCACTGGCGGCACTTCGCGAGAGGCTACCGGCCTAGTGTCGGGGCGGCCCTGAGCCAACTCTAAGTCTCCTGAGCCAAGTCTAAGTCTCCTAAGCCAAGTCTAAGGCCCAAAACCTAAGTCTGAGGTGTAGCGAACACCGCCGGCAGGTTCCCTGTCCAGGCCGAGGCGAGGTCCGCCACGCTCAAGTCGACGAGGCCGTCGATTGTGAGGCGTTCGCCGCCGGCTGTCCCGATCCGACGGGCAGGGACGGCGGCAGCCTCCGCCCGTTCGGTGACTTCTGCCACCCGGTCGGGGGCCACGCTGAGCACCACCTTGGAGGGGCCCTCGCCGAAGAGCCCCTCGGTGCCCTCGATGCCTCGTACTCGGCACCCGGTCCCCCCTTTCACAGCCATTTCTGCCAAAGCCAGGCCGATGCCGCCGTCCGAAACGTCGTGGGCGCCCTGGACGAGGCGCTCGTCCACCAGCGCGGCTACAAGGTCGAGCAGCCGGCGGTGGAGGGCGAGGTCGAGGGGGGCGAGGCCGCCCCGGTCGGCTGCCTGACCGCTCTCTCCGAGAGGCTGTTGGGCTTCCCACCGGCTTCCCGCGAGGGACCTGGACGCCGGGCCTCCCGGTCCGAGCAGCACGATTTCGTCACCGGCTGTCAGCGATGGTCCCGGGATCCCGGGGCGCAAGTGGTCGACCAGGCCGAGGGTGGCGACGACGGGTGTCGGGTCGATGTCGGCACCGGCCGTCTCGTTGTAGAGGCTCACGTTGCCACCGACGACGGGGAGGCCGAGGGCCCTGCAGGCCTCCGCCATCCCGTCCACCGACTCCGATAGCTGCCACATGACTTCGGGGTGCTCCGGGTTGCCGAAGTTCAGGCAGTTCACGATGGCGACGGGCCGGGCGCCCGTGCACGCGACATTGAGGGTGGACTCAGCGACCAGGAGGGCGGTCCCCGCGCGGGGGTCGATGGCGCACCAGCGCGGGTTGCCATCCGTCGAGAGGGCCATCCCTCGTTCCGCGCTGCCTGGTGTGGGCCGGGCGCCGGGGGCCGAGAGCCGGAGCACGGCAGCGTCGGCGCCGGGGCCGAGCGCGGTGTTCAAGAAGAGCTGGTGGTCGTACTGCCGGTAGGCCCACGAGGGGTCATAGACCATTGCGAGCAGGTCTTTTGCGATGCGCTCGGGGGACGCCGGCGGCGGGGCGGCGGGGCGGGAGGCCCCGTTGGCGCTCACAAGCTTGACCGGCTTGCTCATCGGGCGCTCGTAGAGGGGGGCGTCCTCATGCAGGCTCGCCGCAGGGACGTCGGCGAGCACTTCGCCGTCCCAACCCGCGAGGACGCGGAGGTGGCCGCCGGCCGTGACCCTACCGACGACGCTGGCCCGTACTTCCCAACGCTTGCAGACGCCCACGACCTGGTCGAGCGCTTCGGGTGCCACGATGGCGAGCATCCGTTCCTGGCTTTCGCTGGTCATGATCTCGAACGGCTCCATTCCCGGCTCCCGCAAGGGAACGGCGGACACGTCTATGTCCATGCCCATCCCGCCCCGTGAGGCCGTCTCGCTGGCAGCGGAGGTGAGGCCCGCGGCACCGAGGTCCTGGATGCCGGCCACGAGGCGGCGGTCGAGCAGTTCGAGAGTGGCCTCGATCAGGCGTTTCTCCTCGAAGGGGTCGCCCACCTGTACGTTCGGGCGCTTCGCTGCCTCCGCCTCGGCGTCCGCCCCAAACGCCGCAGACGCAAGGACGCTGGCGCCACCGATACCGTCACGCCCCGTTGCCGAGCCGAGCAGGACTGCGAGGTTGCCCTCGCCGGCAGCCCTTGCCAGTACGAGCCGCTCCTTTGGGAGCAGGCCGCAACAGAGAACGTTCACGAGGGGGTTGCCCGAGTAGCAGGGCGCGAACTCGAGCTCACCGCCTACCGTCGGGACCCCGACGGCATTGCCGTAGCCCGATATCCCGCTTACCACACCGCTAGTGAGCCAGCGGTTCCTCGCTTCACCGAGCGGGCCGAAGCGCAGCGAGTCCATGAGGGCCACGGGTCTCGCACCCATGGTGAAGATGTCCCGGATGATCCCGCCCGCGCCGGTCGCCGCTCCCTGGTATGGCTCGACGGCCGAGGGGTGGTTGTGGCTCTCGATCCTAAGTGCGATAGCGAGCCCGTCGCCTGCGTCGATCACGCCGGCGTTCTCACCCGGCCCGACCAGCACGCCCGGTCCTTCCCCAGGGAGGCGGCGCAGGTGGACACGCGACGACTTGTAAGAGCAGTGCTCGCTCCACATGACGGCGTACATCGCGAGTTCGAGGTGGTTGGGCCGGTGCCCGAGGATCTGCTCGACCCTGGCGGCCTCCTCGTCGGTGAGCCCGAGCTCCCGGTGAAGTGAGACGTCCGAAGAGTGAGCGGCCCCAGTTCCCATCGCCCACAACGGTACTGGGCCGCTCACCTGGCACGCCTGCTGGCGCCTGCTGGGGCCCTTTGGGGCCTCGGTGCGTAGGCTCGTGACGATGGGCCGACCAGGACGAGGCATGGGCAGGCGCGCGCCCGCGGGCCTGCGGACGGCGCTCGTACCGGTCTGGTGGGGACGCAACTACGGGGTCGTGTTCGCTGCACGAGTAGCGATGAGCGTAGGGCGGGCCCTCGCTGGCGTGGTTGCTCCCATCTACCTGGCACTCGAAGGTTTCGGTGCTTTCGAGCTTTCTCTCTACGTGCTCGTGGTGGCGGCCGCTTCCGCAGTTATGTCGACCATCATCGGCCTGTCGTCGGACCGGGTGGGCCGCCGGCCGTACCTGATCGGCGTGCCTCTCCTCACCGCTGGAGCGGCGGTAGGTTTCGCTTTTACGGGGTCCGCCCCGCTGCTGTTCGTGCTCGGAGCGCTTGGTAGCTTTGGCCGCGGGGCGGGTGCGGGCGCGGGTGCGGTCGGGCCATACCAGCCGGCCGAGGCTGCGTTCGTCACCGAGAACATCACCGCGGAGCACCGCAACGCGGGCTTTGGCCGCCTCACCTTTGGCTCGTCGCTCGGTGCTTCGGTCGGGAGCCTGCTCGGGTTGCTCGTGTCTTCGAGCGACGCCCACGGCGCGGCCGCCACGGCGGCGTTCCGCCCGGCGTTTTTGGCGATAGCGGCTGCTTCTGCGCTAGCCGGGCTGTTCGCAGTGTGGCTGTCGGAACCGCGCCGGCCGCAAGCCAAGGCGACGCCGTCGGGAAGGGGGCGCTTGCGCTTGCGCTTGCCGCGCAAGTCCCGCTGGCTCCTCTACCGGCTTTGGGTTACAAACACGCTGAACGGGATGGCGATAGGCATGTTCGGGCCGTTCGTCACGTACTGGCTCTACCGGAGGTTCGGCGCCGGCGCCGCCGAGGTGGGGGTCCTTTACGCGGTGATAAATGCCGCCACGATGGCCTCCTCGCTGTCCGCCGCCGGCCTCGCGCGCCGCTGGGGACTCGTGCGGACCGTGGGCGTGGTCCGGACCGCGCAGGCGGTGCTGATCGTCCCGATGGTCCTTGCCCCGAGCTTTGCTTTCGCGGGCGGCATCTACTTCGTCCGGATGATCGTGCAGCGGATCGGCCTGCCGCTCCGCCAGTCGTACGCGATCGGGTTGGCGCACCCCGACGAGCGGGCCTCCGTCACGGCCCTGTCCAACGTCCCGAGCCAGCTGGCCATGTCGGTGAGCCCGCTGCTGACCGGGTACCTCTTCGAGGCCGTCAGCCTGTCGTTGCCCTTTGAGGTCGCGGCACTTTTGCAGTTCGCGAACGCGACCAGTTTTTGGGCGCTTTTCCGGGGTCACCCGCCCGAGGAGGAAAGGGCTGTCGCCGCCGCCGGTCCCACGGCCTGGGCACTCGTCGACGGCGCCACCAACGCTGCCGACGCTGACGGTGCCCCGATCGAGCGAGGAACTATCGAAGGCTAAGCCCCGGCACCGGCGAGGGCGGGGCCAGTTTGGCCAGCCCTCCGCTGGGGCCCGGCGGCGGTTGCTAGCAAGGAGCGCAGTAGGAGGAGGCCGTCGGTCGAACCCAGCAGTTCCCTAGATGCTCGCTCCGGATGGGGCATCAGCCCGACGACGTTGCCGGTCTCACTGCAAACGCCGGCGATGTCGTGCGCCGAACCGTTGGGATTGCCCACGTAGCGCAGCACGACTCGCCCCTCCTCTTCGAGCGAGCCCAAAACCTCTGGAGATGCGGTGTAATTTCCTTCGAAATGGTTGACCGGTACGCGTATGCGGAGGCCCGGGGCCAACCCGGCCGTAAGGGCTGAGCGGTCGGTCACAACTTCCAGTTCGGCTACCTGGCACAAAAAGCTGAGGCCCCTGTTTTTTTGGAGGGCCCCGGGGAGGAGGTGAGCCTCGGTCAGGATCTGGAACCCATTGCAAATCCCCACGACCGGCGCGCCGGCTCGAGCGAGCTCAATCACAGCGGTCATTACGGGCGAAAACCGAGCGATGGCGCCGGGCCGGAGGTAGTCGCCGTGGGCGAAGCCCCCTGGGAGCACTACCGCGTCCAGGCCCGGGAGGGACGTGGCCGTGTGCCACACCAGCTCTGTTTCGGCGCCCACCCGCTCGAGCGCCTCCGCTACGTCGTGCTCGCAGTTGGTGCCCGGGAAGACCACCACGCCAACACGCACTGCCACGTTGGCCACCCTACCAGCGCAGTGAAGGGCGAGCGCCCGCCCGCTTATGGCCCTGGGTCACTGGGCCCTGGGTCACTGGGCACGGGGGAAGCCCGCCTGCCGGCAGGCGGTGCGCGCCTGCGACGCGAGGGGCCCGCTCGCCTTCGCCTCGGACGCGCACCACTGCTTCGCGTCCTGACCACAGTGGCGAAGCTCGCCGCCACCTGTAGAGCTCGCGACCAAGACGCTGACGCACTGGCCTTGGCCGGCTGGGGCCCCCTTGCCCGCCGCCAGCTCCCATCCTCCGATGCCGGCGCCCGCCGCCAGGAGGACCCCTGCCAGCACGACGAGGCCCCGACGCTCGCGCCCCGAAAGCGGCACCCCTTGTTGCTGGCGGTAGTTAGGAGGCACGGCCTCTAAGTAAGCGTCCCTGGCGCACGTGCAGATCCTAGGCGGGGGGAGCTCCGACGTGGCGCCCGCCGGCGCCGGCCGGCTAGCGTCTGTCAGGTGCGGCACGTCTATTCCGGCAAGGTCCGCGACGTGTACGAGCTCGACGCGGACAGGTTGTTGTTCGTCACCTCGGACCGGATCTCGGCCTTCGACGTGGTCATGGCCGAACCGATCCCCGACAAGGGCAGGGTGCTCACGGCGGTTACGGCGTTTTGGGCGTCTGAGCTCGCCGGCGTCGCCCCAAACCACATCGTCGAGGTCGGCGTCCCGGCGGGAGCGGACCTAGCCGAGGTGGGCCTCGACGCCGCTTACGCCGAGGGCCGCTCGATGGTGGTGCGCAAGGCTGACATGATCCCGATCGAGTGCATAGTGCGCGGCTACTTGTCGGGCTCGGCCTGGGCCGAGTACAAGCGCTCGAGCACGATGCACGGCCAGTCCTTGCCCGCTGGCCTGCGCCAGTCCGAGAAGCTCCCAGAGCCCGTCTTTACGCCGTCCACCAAAGCCACCTCCGGTCACGACCAAAACATCAGCTTCGAAGAAGCAACTGGCATCGTGGGGGGCAAGGTCGCCTCTGCCGCAAGGGAAATCGCGCTCGAGGCCTACAAGCTGGGCTCTGTACGCGCTGCGGAGCGGGGCATAATAATCGCCGACACCAAGTTCGAGCTCGGTTTCATCGACGGGGAGCTTGCGATCTGCGACGAGATCTTGACGCCTGACTCCTCGCGCTTTTGGCCGGCGTCACAATGGGAGCCCGGCACGGTGCCGCCGTCATTCGACAAGCAGCCGTTGCGGGACTGGCTCGAGGCGACGGGCTGGGACAAGGCGCCCCCGCCACCTGCGCTCCCGCCCGAGGTCGTTCAGTCGACCCGTGCCCGCTACGTCGACGCCTACGAACGTCTCACCGGGCTTTCCTTCGATGAGTGGCCCAACGGAGGGCAGCGCAGCCGGCCACCGTCAGAGGCTAGAGGTGCCTAGGTTCGAGGCCCTGGTCGAGGTGCAGTTGCGCCCCGGCATCTCCGACCCTGCTGGCGCCACGATAGAGCGGGCCCTGCCGGCGCTCGGATTTTCCGGACTGAGCGCGGTGAGGGCGGGTAAGGCGTTCCGGCTCCACGTCGAAGCCGCCGGCCCCGACGAGGCACGCAACCTCGTCGAAGCCCTGTCCTCGCGCTTGCTTGCCAACCCGGTTATCGAAGAGGCGGCTGTGGAAGTCTTCGAGCTAGGCCGGAGTGGCGCCGGGCAGGTACCGGCGCAGGGCGCGGGCTAAATTGTCTTAAGCGGAGCCCACCCGCCGCCCGAGCGGTTGGCGCTAGCCCCCTCAGCGCTTGGCGAATCCGGCGCGGTAACTGCTCAGGCGTTCCGCGACGCCCTCGTCGTGGACCGCCAAGATCTCTGCGGCAAGCAAGGCCGCGTTGGCGGCCCCGTCGATCGCGACGGTGGCGACGGGGAAGCCACGGGGCATCTGGACGGTCGCGTACAAAGCGTCGACGCCCGAGAGGGCGCTCCCCGACAGCGGCACCCCGATGACGGGCAGGGTGGTTCGGGCGGCAACAGCGCCAGCGAGGTGTGCGGCCATGCCGGCGCCGCAGATGATAGCCCCGAAGCCCATTTCCCGTGCCCGAGACGCGAACTCGGCCACTACTTCGGGGGTCCGGTGGGCAGACATGACTTCCTCGGCAGCCTCGATGCCCAACTCCCCGAGGAGCTCGGCCGCCGGCGCCATCTTCGCCTTGTCACTGGCCGAGCCCATCAAGACGGCGACCTTCACTGCCCCGCCCCCGCCGCGATGCCTGCTATGTCTGAACGGTAAACCATGTCCGGCCATGAAACCAGACTCGTTGCCTTGTAGGCAATCTGGCGGGCAGAGGCGAGGTCTGGCCCCCTGCCGACGACAGCCAAGACCCTGCCGCCGGCTGTGACCAAGCCTTGCCCAAGAGGGCCAGAAGCTACTCCGGCCGAGTAAACCGTTGCCCCCGGGACTTCGCGCGCCTGCCGGAGCCCTTCTATGCGCGCTCCCACCCGGGGTGACTCAGGGTAGCCGGGCGATGCGAGGACAACACAAACCGCCGAATCTTTGGAGAAAGTGGGGGCGTCAGCGTCAGAGAGCCTTCCCTCTGCTGCCGAAGCGAACGTCGCGGCGGCATCGCCCGCCCAGCGCGGCAGGACAACCTGAGCTTCAGGGTCACCAAACCGAACGTTGAACTCGAGCACTTTCGGGCCTTCTTCGGTGAGCATCAGGCCGGCGTAGAGGACGCCTCGGTAATCAACGCCTCGCTTCTTCAGGGCGTGGAGTGTGGGGAGCACGGCGCGCTCCATGACCTGGCCTTCCAGCTCGCCGTCGGCGAAGGGCACAGGGGAGTAAGCGCCCATCCCGCCCGTGTTAGTGCCGGTGCCACCGTCTCCCAGCCGCTTGTAGTCCTGGGCGCTGGCAACGGGGTAGGCACGCCTGCCGTCACAAACCGCCATAAGAGAGAGCTCTTCTCCTTCGAGCGCTTCTTCTATGACCAAGCGCCGGCCCGCGTCACCAAAGGCATCGCCCGAGAGCTTCGCTCGGACGTCTTTTTCTGCCTCACGCAACGAAGAAGTGACCAGGACCCCCTTGCCTGCGGCCAGCCCATCGGTCTTTATGACCCATGGCCCTCTTGTCGTGCGGAGGTACTGGAGGGCTTCGCCCTGGTCGGCGAGGACCCTGTAGGAAGCCGTCGGGACCCTGGCCGCCGAGAGGAGGTCTTTCATCCAGGCCTTCGAGCCTTCGAGCCGGGCGCCGTCTGCGCCTGGGCCGAAAACGAGGCCACCACGAGCCCTGATGCGGTCGGCGAGCCCGTCGACCAGTGGGGCTTCGGGGCCCACGACCCATAGGTCGGCGCCCACGTGCTCGGGCGGGATGTCGGTACAAGAGACGCCGTCCATGCCCGGGTTGCCCGGCGCGACCACTACGTCTGCGCTCTTGGAAAGCGCGTCTGCGAGCGCGTGCTCGCGCGCCCCGGCACCGACTACGCAGACTTTCAACGGCTCCCCAAGGCCTGGGCGCTGAGGGTGACGACCTGGGCCCGCTCGGGGCCGACCCCCACATAGCTGATCGGGACGCCCGCCTGTGCGGACAGGAAGGCCAGGTACTTCTTGGCCGGCTCGGGCAGCTGGTCCTGGTTGTGCACGCCTGTCGTGTCGCAGCACCAGCCCGGCAGCTCCTGGTAGACGGGGACGGCATCGTAGAGCACCGACTGGTGCCACGGGAGCTGTTCGTAGCGGGCGCCGCCGGCCTCGTAGGCGACACAGACCTTGAGCGTCGGGAAGGTGTCCAGCACGTCAAGCTTGGTTATAGCGAGCTCGTCCATCGAATTGAGCCGCACGGCGTGGCGCACCATTACGGCGTCGAACCACCCGGTCCGCCGGCGGCGCCCGGTGTTGGTCCCCCATTCCCTGCCGCGCTCGACCAGCGTTTCTCCCTCCGGGCCGGAGAGCTCGGTGGGGAAGGGCCCTGCGCCCACGCGGGTCACGTACGCTTTGGCGATCCCGATCACCCGCGATATGTGACGCGGCCCGATCCCGGCCCCCGTGCAGGCGCCTCCTGCGACCGGGTTGGAGGAGGTGACGAACGGGTAGGTACCGTGGTCGAGGTCGAGAAAAGTGGCTTGCGCGCCCTCGAGCAGGACGCCGGCGCCTTGGGCCAGCGCGTCGTGGACCAAGCCGACGGAGTCGCCTATATGGGGAGCGAGACGGGGCGCGTACTGGTCCAGGTAGGCGCTCGCGATGTCGGCGGCCGAGAGCCCGAGGCGGTTGTAGATCTTTGCCAGGACGAGGTTTTTTTCTTTCAGCACTACGTCGAGTTTTTGGCGGAATATTTTCGGGTCGAGCAGGTCCTGGACCCGGAGCCCGACTCGGGCTGCCTTGTCGGAGTAAGCGGGCCCGATCCCGCGTTTGGTCGTGCCGAGGCGGTTCTTGCCGAGGTAGCGCTCGGTCAAAGCGTCGAGCTCTTGGTGATAGGGCATGATCAGGTGAGCGCTGCCGGAGATCACGAGCGCCGAGCAGTCCACGCCCCGAGCTTGGAGGGTGTCAATCTCGCCTATGAGGACCTTGGGGTCCACTACGACACCGTTGCCGATGACCGGCGTGATGTGGGGATAGAGGATCCCGCTCGGTAACAGCTGGAGGGCGAAGCGCTCGCTGCCCACTACGACGGTGTGGCCGGCGTTGTGGCCACCCTGGTAGCGCACGACGACCTGCATCTCCTTGGCCAGCAGGTCCGTCAGCTTCCCCTTGCCCTCGTCGCCCCATTGGGCTCCGATCACGATCGTCGCGGGCACGCGCAAGCTCCTTCGGGTTGGTTGCGGTACGCCAAATGATAGCCGACCTTGGGCTAGGGCCCGGACCGGGTGGCAGCGCTCCGCCCTAGCCGAGCGCGAGCGCGCCGGTAGCCTCGCCGGGCGCCGGTACGTCGACGGTCACCGTGTCCCCGTCGGAGTACTTGCCCTCCAAGAGCGCGAGCGCCAGGGGGTCGGCGATCGCCCGTTGGATCAGGCGCTTCAAGGGCCGCGCGCCGTAAGTTGGGTCGTAGCCCTGCTCGCCGAGCCATGCCTTGGCGGCCGGCGTGAAGTGGAGCTCCAGGCGCCTGCTCGCGAGGCGCTTCGCGAGGTCCCGCAGCTGGATGTCGACGATCTGGGTGATGTCCTCCT
>JAJZYO010000009.1 GCA_021798075.1 Actinomycetes bacterium | reverse complement strand
GGGCTCGTCCGCTGAGCCTGGCCTCTTGGACGAGCCCGCGGCCGGCCCGAGCACTACATGACCCCGCGGGTCGAGCGCGTCGAGGTTTACGGCTACACGCTGTCGTACGCGCACGGGACCTATGTGATGTCGCTCGGCCGTTCGGTGACGACTTTGGAGAGCACGGTGGTCGTGTTGCGCACGGGCAGCGGTGCGGCCGGCTACGGCGAAGTGTGCCCCCTCGGCACCACGTACCTACCGTCGCACCCGGCTGGTGCGCGAAGCGCCCTGTCGCAACTTGCGAGCTCGCTCCTCGGCCAGGACCCCACCAACCTGGGCCAGCTGCATGCCGCCATGGACGCGGAGCTAGCCGGTCACGGCTACGCGAAAAGTGCCGTCGATATCGCGGCCCTGGACGTGTTCGGCAAGCTCAGAGGCATATCCGTGGCCGAACTACTCGGTGGCCGGCGCCAGCCCGAAGTACCTCTTTATGTGGCCGTCCCGCTCGGCCCGCCGGCGGAAATGGTCGATTTCGTGCTGGCCCAGCGCGCAAACGGCATCCACCGGTTCCAGCTCAAAGTGGGCTCGGACCCCGAGGCGGACGCAGCTCGCGTGCGTGCGGTTCTCGAGGCGACCGGGCCTGGCGACACCGTGGTCGCGGACGCCAACGGGGCGTGGCGCCTGGCCGAAGCAGTCCATGCGGTAGGGCTGCTCGAGGGCCTGCCCCGGCTCCGTATCGAGCAGCCGTGCCGGAGCTACGAGGAGTGCGTCCAGGTGCGCCGGCGTACCTCGCTGCCCATGGTGCTGGACGAGGTGGTCCTTGACCCTCAGTCGCTCGTGCGCATCGCTACGGACGGTGTTGCCGAGGGCGTCAACTTGAAGATCAGCCGGGTCGGCGGGCTTTCCAGGGCGCGGCTATTGAGGGACATGTGCGTAGAACTGGGAATTGCGCTGACGGTCGAGGACACCTGGGGTGGCGACCTTACGACGGCAGCGGTCGCCCACCTGGCCGGGTCCACCGCGCCCGGAGCGCTTTATGCCGCGTCGTTCATGAACGACTGGACCCTCGAGCACGTGGCCGGCTACCAACCACGTGCTGCCGAGGGCCGAGGGCCCGTGCCCGAAGCACCGGGCCTGGGGGTCGAGGTCGACGAGGACCGGTTGGGCGAGCCCCTGTTTGCGTTGGACGCGGGCTAGCTCCCCGGCGTGGGGCCCGACGGTGTGCCATGTTTTTCCACCAGCTCCCGGAGTGATTCTGCGTCTTGCGCGAAGGCCGCCGCCAGCCCGGCCGCGCTCCCCGAAGGTAGGTCTGGGGAAACAGCGGCGCCCTGGTGCAGCATTTCCGCCGTCGCGCTGAGCAAGCGAGCACCTCGCGCCAATGCCGCCTGAGGGAAAAGGACCACGTCTTTAGGTGGACCGGGCAAGTCGTATAGGACTTGGCCGAGCAGCGATAGGATCTGCAGCGCCCCGTGGGCACCCACGGGGTCTCCGTTTTCCACCCTTACGTGGGCGGCTTCGGCGAGGGCTGTCACCAGCCGGGCGACGGTCTGGAAGCCGACGGGCACGTTGCGGGGCTGAGAAAGCAAGTCCGCCCCGGGTTGTTCAGCGGCCAGGTCGATCGCGGCCTGGCGGGCCAGTCCGCGAAGGTCCTCGTCGTTGACTTGGCGCTGAACGGACCGTTCCGTGAGCCCGAGGGCGGCGGCCAGCGTCGCGATGTGCTGGCGGATCATGCCAGCGACATGCTCGCGAGCCGCGACCAGGCCGAAGTGCGAAAGCTCTTCCAGCACCACCTCTGTACTGTGCTCGAGCCAGTCGCGGGGCTTGCCCTGAAGCCTGTCAAAGATGTCGTCCCACTTGCGCTGAGCACTTTTGGTCAGAGCGTTGTTCGCCTCGAACGCGACGTAGCCCTCCAGCTCCTCGAAGTCCCTTTCGTCCCCGGACAGTTCGACACCGTTAGCGACAGGACGGGCTCGGTACAGCAAACGCTGGCATTCCCGGTCGAGTGTGACGGCGTCGAGAACGAGCCAGTAGCTCGTCTCGGGCAGGACCACCCTCTTCGTGTGGGCGAGAGCGCCCGTCTTGGCGTCCGACGTTGACGAGGCCGAAAGGTCGAACTCCGACCCCTGCCAGCCGTCGATCTGGCCGGCCTCCCCGCAAGAGGGGCAGCGCCAGTTGATCTGTGAGGGCACGTCTTGGCGCTCGACGACGAGGCGTCCTGGACAGGGTGCCCGTTGCGGTCGTCGGCGGCAGGCGAGCGCGGTGGCCCGTGGCCCCCGCTCGGGGGATGCCGTCGCCGCAAGCACCACGCGGCGCAAGTAGCGAGCGAACCTGAGCGCCGGCCCGGGCGCGTCCGGGTCGAAGTCGACGCCCTCGAAGTGGCGAAGGTCGGTGACGTAGAACAATTGCGCGGCCTTCAGCGGGCGGGCGCAGCCATGCGCTTCATCAACTCAGCCACCCTAGCCAGATCCTTTTGGCCCGCCTACGGTACGCCGGCTAGGGCACTTGTGCACTGCAGTTCCCTTACTGTCTCTGAACCGGACTGCCTCCCAACCGGGGAGCGAGGCGCCTCGATCTGTCGGCCGGTCGGGGAGGCGGGACTTGAACCCGCGGCCTCCTGCTCCCAAAGCAGGTGCGCTGCCAACTGCGCTACTCCCCGGTTTGCACCTCGATCGTAGCGTGCCGGCCGGCGGCTTACCGCGGCGGCCGGCCTGCTCGAAGAGGCAGAAGGCGTGCCTCTGTGGGTGCCTAATGGCGGCCCTTGTCCGGCGTGGCGAGACCACTGTGCGCTGCCGGCGTCGTGGGCGAGCCGTTGGTCGGCAGGCCCAAGCAGCGCTCGAGTGCGTCGAGCATCGCCCCGCTCTCGGGCGGTTGTTCGATGGTACGGCCGTTGGAGGTCACGGCCTTGCAGTACACCCCGTCTTGCCTGGTCACTAGGCAGGACATGCGCAGGGTGGCCCCGGTCCGGCGCGGGGCGCAGGTCCCACCGGGCCCGTCGACGAGCACATCTACCCGTCCCGTCGCGACTACCCCCACTGCTTGCCATTCAGGAGGCGCCGTCCGGCTGAAGAGGGCGGCTGGATCTTCGGACAACCCAAGAGCAAAGGTCTCTTCGTCCTCAGAGCCTGGCTCCGGCGCGACGTAAACCCACGCCGGATGACCTGACTCCGCGACGCGATCACCGAGAGCCTCCAAGAGCACCACCGCCAACCGTTGCCAGTCACGCATGAGCACCACCCCCGATACACGTTGAGCAACGACGCAACAACCTGCGGGGGCGAGCCATTTGCCCCGAGCGGAACTGGCTCGTAAAAACCATACCAGACTGTCGCTTTCGGGGCACGCTCCTCGTCGTTGGGGAGCGGCCCAGCGCGCCAGCCCAGGGCCGGGCCCCGCCTGTTGGGCCCCGCTCGCTGGGCCCCGCTGGTATCGCCTGAGCCCACTGCCCGCCGGCCCTCCGCCGGCCTCCCCTGACCCGCGCCCGACGGCTACGCCACGCTGGGCGCCCGCCAAGGGCGCAGCGCACGGTAGGCTCAGCGTCTCATATGAAAGCCGATGTCGCCCCGTTGGAGGGTAACAAGGTCAAGCTCTCCGTCGAGGTGGACGAGGACGAGGTCGAGCGGGCGATCGACGAGACCTTCGACCGGCTGACCAAGGAGCTGATCGTGCCGGGCTTCCGCCGCGGCAAGGTCCCGAGGCGGGTGCTCGAAGCCAGGCTCGGCCGGCCCCGTGCCCGGCAGGAGGCGCTCGACCGCCACCTACCCGAGTGGTACGAGCGGGCGGTCAACGACAAGAGCGTCGATGTGATCGCCGACCCCGAGGTCGAGGTGACTGCAGGCCAGGAAGAGGGAGCGGTGGCCTTCGACGCCGTGGTCGAGGTCAGGCCGCGCCTCGAGCTGCAAGGCTACAAGTCTCTCGAGGTGAAGGTGCCGAGCCCTCTCGTCAGCGAAGAAGATGTCCAAGCGCAGGTTGACCGGCTTCGGGGCAACTTCGCCGAGCTAGCTATCGTCGAGCGTGAGGCCAGGACCGGCGACAGCGTGGTCATCGACATGGTGGCGTCGCGGGACGGCAAGCCTCTGCCGGGGCTCTCGTATACGGACTATTCCGTGGAGCTCGGTTCGGGCGACGACCTGCCTGGGCTCGACGAGCACATACCCGGCGCCAAGGCTGGCGACACCGTTGTGTTCGACACCGACGTTGGAGGCCCCGTCCATGTCGAGGTCCGTGTCAAGCAGGTCCAGGAGAAGGTCCTTCCCGAGGAGACCGACGAGTGGGCATCGGAGGCCTCGGAGTTCACGACAGTCGCCGAGCTGCGCGATGACATACGGAAGCGCCTCTCGACGGCCCAGCGGGCCCGGGCAGCCGCGGCGCTCCGAGACGGGACGTGGGAAGCCCTCGTGGGCCTCGTTACCGAGGACCCGCCGGCGGTGCTGGTGGACGCGGAGACCCGGCGCATGGCCGAGACGCTCGGCCGGCGTCTCGACTCTCAGGGCATTGCCCTCCAGCGGTACCTCAACGCCGTGGGCACCACGTTGGAGCAGGTGGTGGCTGAGATGCGCGCCCAGGCCGTGCCGGCGGTGAAGGCGGACCTGGCGCTCCGAGCGGTGGCCGACGACCTCGGGATCGAGCCTTCGGAGGCCGAGATGGACGAGTTCATGGAGGGCCTCGCCCGCCAGGCTGGCGTCAGCCTCGAGGTTTTCAGGGGCCAGGTCGAGCGCGCAGGGCAGCGCCGGGCGGTACGCTCGGATTTGAAGAAGAGCAAGGCTTTCGACTGGTTGGTCGGCCATGTTGAGGTGACCGACGAAGAGGGCAACCCCGTGGACCGCGCATTGCTAACAGCCGAAGAAGAGGCACCCGGTGCTGGTAGCAGCGTCGCGGGAAGCGAGGCCGGTACACCCTTCGCCGGGGCCGCGGGCGGCCCGGCCAGCCTCGAGCTGGCGGGCTCGGCATTGGCGCCCGGGGGCAGCGGGGCAACGCCAACCGGGCTGACCATCGCCGGTGCCACGCTCGGGGCGGTCACGTCGACATCGACGGGGACCGCCGGCACGGAGGAGGGCGGTAAGTGAAACACCAGACCGCTGCGACGATCCGGTACGCTGGGGGCCAGCGCGTGGTCGACCAGTACCACGTCCCGGGGATCTTCGAGCAGACCAACCGGGGAGAGCGGGGCTACGACCTGTTCTCGCGGATGCTCGAGGAAAATATTGTCTTTTTAGGGACCCCGATAGACGACTATGTGGCCAACGCCGTTTGCGCGCAACTGCTCTACCTGGAGTACAAAAACCCTGACAAGGACATCAGCATCTACATCAACTCGCCGGGCGGCGACATCACCGCCCTGTTCGCCGTCTACGACACCATGAAGTTCGTGCGCAACGACATCTCCACCTTCTGCTACGGCCAAGCTGCTTCGGCGGCGGCCGTCATATTGGCCGGGGGCACCAAGGGCAAGCGCTATGCACTGCCGCACGCACGGATCCTGCTGCACCAGCCTTACGGGGGAGCAGCCGGCCAGGCGGCGGACATAGAGATCCAGGCAAAGGAGATCATCCGCATGCGGGACCTGCTAAACGAGATGATCGCCCTGGACACGGGGCAGCCGCTCGAAAAAGTGGAGGCAGATACCGATAGGGACTTCATCATGAGCGCCGCTGAAGCCGAAAGTTACGGCATCATCGATGAGGTGATCACCACCCGTGAGCTAGCCAGCGTGCCTCAGGCCGCAGGGGTGGCCTGAGGGCGGGGGCTGGGACATGGCGAAGTTCGGAGAGTCGAGCGAGCTTGTCAAGTGCTCGTTCTGTGGGAAGTCCCAAAAGCAGGTAAAGAAGCTGATAGCGGGGCCGGGCGTCTACATCTGCGACGAGTGCATAGACCTCTGCAACGACATCATCGAAGAGGAGCTCTCCGAGCCGACCGAGGTCCGCTTCGACGAGCTGCCCAAACCCGCCGAGATCCGCAATTTCCTGGACGACTACGTGGTCGGCCAGGAGAAAGCCAAGAAGATCCTCTCGGTAGCGGTCTACAACCACTACAAGAGGGTCCAGGCCGGCGGCTACACCGACGGTGACGTCGAGCTCCAGAAGTCCAACATCCTGCTCCTCGGCCCGACAGGCTGTGGCAAGACCTTCCTCGCCCAGACCCTGGCCAAGATGCTCAACGTGCCCTTTGCGATCGCCGATGCGACGGCGCTCACCGAAGCCGGCTACGTGGGCGAAGACGTAGAAAACATCCTGCTGAAGCTCATCCAGGCGGCCGACTACGACATCAAGAAGGCCGAGACGGGCATCATCTACATCGACGAGATCGACAAGATCGCCAGGAAGAGCGAGAACCCGTCGATCACGAGGGACGTTTCGGGCGAAGGCGTGCAGCAGGCGCTGCTCAAGATCCTCGAGGGCACGACCGCCTCCGTACCTCCCCAGGGGGGCCGCAAGCACCCCCACCAGGAGTTCATCCAGATCGACACCACCAACGTCCTGTTCATCTGCGGGGGGGCGTTCGCCGGCCTCGAGCGGATCGTGCAGAGCCGGCTCGGCAAGCAGGGCATCGGCTTCAGGGCGGAGATACACCGCGCCCACGACGCAGACGACGACGAGCTTTTCGCCCGCGTGCTGCCCGAGGACCTGCTCAAGTTTGGCCTGATCCCCGAGTTCGTGGGCCGGTTGCCGGTCATCGGCACCGTGTCCAGCCTCGACAGGGAGGCGCTCGTCCGCATCCTCACAGAGCCCAAGAACGCCCTGCTCAAGCAGTACCGAAAGGTCTTGGAGCTCGACGGGGTCGAGCTCGAGTTGACCCGTGACGCCCTAGAGGCGGTCGCGGAGCAGGCCATGTTGCGAGGCACCGGTGCACGGGGCCTGCGAGCCATCTTGGAAGAGGTCCTCTTGGAAGTCATGTACGACCTGCCGAGCCGGTCGGACATCGGCAAGTGCGTTATCGACCGTTCCGTAGTCCTCGAGCGAGTGGCACCCACCCTCGTACCGCGGGCCGACGCCGTCCACAGAGAGACCCGCAGGCGGGCAGCCAGCTGAGGCTCGCGCACCACCCGGGTCACCTTCTGGGTCGAAGGCCACACCTCCGAGCCGAACCCTCAAACCCTCGACCTCTACTTCAGCATGAACCTTGGTGAAGCCCTGGCGTGGCTAGACCGCCACCAAAACCTCGAGCGCATGCTGGGTGACCCCCGCCTGAGGGTGCCCAACCTGGAACGCATCCGCCAGTTCATGTACAAGATCGGCGACCCCGAGCGCTGCCAGCCCGTGCTGCACGTGACCGGCACCAACGGCAAGACCTCGACGGCCAGGGCGCTCAGCCAGGTGCTGATGTCGAAGGGCCTCACGGTGGGCACTTTCACTAGCCCACACCTCGAGCGCATCAACGAGCGCATCATGGTCGACCTCGAGCCCATCGCTGACGAGGACCTGGCCGAGCTCCTCTCGGACCTCGCCCGCCTGGAGGAGCCGGGCGCCGCCGAGCGCCTCACCTGGTTCGAGTGCCTGGCCGCCGCCGGTTTCCGGTTCTTCGCCGACAAGCCTGTCGACGTGGCGGTGGTCGAGGTCGGCATCGGTGGCCGCTGGGACGCTACCAACGTCGCCGATGCCTCCGTGTCGGTGGTCACCAACGTCTCGCTCGACCACGTCGAGATCCTGGGCCCGACGAGGCAGCACATAGCCCGTGAGAAGGCGGGCATCGTCAAGCCTGGGGCGACGCTCGTTCTCGGTGAGACCGACCCGGAGCTGTACTCGGTCTTTGCGGCCGAGGAGCCGGGCGTGCTCTGGCTGGCGGGCCGGGACTTCGCCGTCGAGTCCAACGCGGTCGCGGTGGGCGGGAGGCTCATGGACCTGCGCACCCCGGGAGCGCGCTACGAGGAGGTCTACCTGCCCCTCCACGGCAGCTACCAGGCCCACAATTTCCTCCTGGCCCTGGTCGCAGCCGAGGCGTTCTTCGGCCGGCCCCTCGAGGCCGACATTGTCGTGGCTGCCGCCGCTCGAGCCCGTTCGCCCGGGCGGCTCGAAGTGGTCCGCCAGCACCCGCTCGTGCTGCTGGACGGGGCGAAGAACCTGACCGGCGCGCACTGCGAGGCGAGCGCGGTGGCAGAGGAGTTTGGCGAAGGGCGCCGGCGGGCCATGGTGGTCGGGATGCTCAGGGGAAAGGACGCTCGCGACATGCTGCTCGCCCTCGACGCCCCGAAGGCCGAGCTGGTCGTGACCTGCCCTGCTCCATCACCACGCACTCAGCCCGCGGAAGTGCTGGCCGAAGTGGCACGCTCGCTCGGGTGTCGTGCCCTGGCAGCCGGGTCGGTGGCCGAAGCACTGGAGGTCGCGCTGCGCGAGGCCGGAGAAGACGGCATGGTCCTCGTGACGGGGTCGCTCTATGTGGTGGGGGAAGCGCGGACGGCGCTCGTGCCCGGCACCACACCCGCCGAGCGCGCCAACTAGCATCGCTCGCTCATGAGTTGCCAGGGGATGACCCTCGTCATCTGCAAACCCGACGCAGTCGCACGGGGGCTGGTGGGCGAGATCCTCGGCCGCCTGGAGCGGCGTGGGCTCGAGCTTGTGCGCGCCGAACTGCGTTCGATCGACGCCGGTGCGGCCGCTGCCCACTATGCCGAACACCAGGGAAAGCCCTTCTACGAGAGCCTGATCTCGCACATCACCTCGGGGCCCGCGTTGCTGGCCGTTGTCGGTGGGCCGGCGGCCACCTGGCAGGTGGTCCGCCAGATGATGGGGGCGACCAACCCGGCAGAGGCCGCGCCCGGCACGATCAGGGGGGACCTTGCCCTCTCGATGACCGAGAACTTAATCCACGGGAGTGACAGCGCCGTATCCGCCCAGCGTGAGATAGCCTTGTTTTTCCCCGAGCTCGCCGACGTTCCCCAGCCTTAGGGACCCCTCCCCTCGAGTGGGCTGGCACAGAGGAAGCTCCAGAGTTAACCTTGGAGGCGACCGGTCCTTGCCTAAGCGAGGAGGCTTCGTGGCGCGCGACAGAATGTTCTCATCTTTCCGACGGGGCTTGGCCGTGGACCTGGGCACGGCAAATACCCTCGTCTACCTGCAAGGGCGGGGGATAGTTCTCAACGAACCGTCCGTCGTTGCGATCGACGCGAGGGACGGGCGGCCGCTCGCCGTCGGCTTGGAGGCCAAACGCATGATCGGGCGTACGCCCGCTCACATAACGGCCGTGCGGCCGCTTCGCGACGGAGTGATCGCCGATTTCGAGATCTGCGAGAAAATGCTCGGCTACTTCATACGCCGGGTCCACCCGAGCAGGCTTTCCAAGCCCGACATGGTGATCTGTGTCCCCTCGGGGGTGACCGGAGTGGAAAAGCGCGCCGTGATGGACGCGGCTGAGTCGGCCGGTGCCCGCCAGGCGTGGATAATCGAAGAACCCATGGCCGCCGCCATAGGCGCGGGCCTCCCCGTGCACGAGCCCACCGGCAACATGGTGGTAGACATCGGCGGAGGGACCACGGAGGTGGCGGTGATCTCGATGGGCGGCATCGTCACGAGCCAGTCAGTGCGGATCGCCGGCGACGAGCTCGACGAATCGATCATCCAGTTCATCAAAAAGGAGTACAGCCTCGCCTTGGGCGAGCGCACCGCCGAGGAGATCAAGATCGCGCTAGGTTCGGCCTGCCCGCTCCAGCAGGAGGTGAGCGCCGAGATCCGCGGGCGCGACCTCATCAGCGGCCTACCGAAGACCATCGTCACGACCACCGAAGAGATCCGCGACGCCATCGAAGAACCGGTCGCAGCTGTCGTCGACGCGGTCAAGGTGACGCTCGACAAGACGCCCCCCGAGCTGGCGGCCGACATCATGGAGCAAGGCATCGTCCTGACCGGCGGCGGAGCTCTCCTCCATGGCCTCGACGCCCGTCTGGCGGCGGAGACCGGCATGCCCATCGTGATAGCCGACAACCCGCTCCAGTCGGTGGCCTTCGGCAGCGGCCAGTGCTTGGAACAGCTCGAGGTCCTCTCTGACGTGTTGATGACGAGCTCGCGGTAACGAGGTAGCGCGCTTGGCTGGGAGCCGGCGACCGCGGGGGCGGTTCCTCCTGCTATTGCTGGTGCTCCTCGGTGTGACGTTTGTGACCTTGAGCGAGAAGGCCAGCACTTCTCGGTACTTCGACAAGGCGCGGACGTTGGCCCGGGAGGTCGCCAACCCGTTCCAGTCGGCCGTGCACTCTGCCCTGCAGCCGGTCGGCGACTTCATTTACGGGGCGTTCCAGTACCGCTCGCTCGAGGCTCAAAACCAAAAGCTGCGCGAAGAACTGGCCGCCGACCAGGCCGCCCCCGTGCGGGCGGCGGCAGAGGAGCAGCAGGCAGAGCAAGTGCTCGCGCAAGAGCACCTGTCGTACCTGTCCGGCATCCCGAGCGTGGCCGCTCAGGTGGTGGACGTCGGGAGCGCCAACTTCGAGGAGACCGTCGAGCTCAACCGGGGTAGCACGAGCGGTGTGGCCGTCGGGCAGCCGGTCCTGTCTGCGGGCGGGCTGGTGGGCAGCGTGTCATCGGTCTCCGCCCACTTGGCGACCGTGACCTTGATCGACGACCCCACCTCGGTCGTGGGCGTGCGTGATGTGCGTAGCCGCGTAGTGGGGGCCGCCAGGGGGGAAGGCCTGGGGTTCGATCTGCAGGTCCAAGACTTGAACGTCGGCGAGGCCGTCAAGCCAGGGGACAAGATGGTCACTAGCGGCCTCTCGCTGGAGCCCTTCCCTGCCGGGATCCCAGTCGGGACTGTCACCAGGGTGTCGGCGCCCTCGGGGGCGCTCCAGCTTCAAGTCTCGCTGAAACCTCTGGCCGACCTCTCCAACCTCGAGTTTGTGCGGGTGCTGCTGTGGTCGCCTCAGGGGAGCTGAGCGCAGCGGGGGTGGGCTGTTGACAGGCCCTGAGGCGCGCACGGTCGCCAAGGTCCTCGTCCTGCTCGGTGTCGGGATCCTCGCCCAGACGACTTTCGGCGACGGGATGCGCGTGGACGGGGTGGCACCGGACTTCATGATGCTGCTAGCGGTGTCTGCGGGCTTCTCGGGCGGACCGGACCAGGGGGCCGTGGTTGGCTTTGCCGCCGGCCTCGCGAGCGACCTTTTCCTCCAGAACACGCCGTTCGGCCTCTCCGCCTTGGTGGCCTGCCTCGTCGGCTTCCTGGTCGGCTGGGGGAGGGCCAACATGCTCTCGACCCGCTTCATGTTCGGGCCCTTTATTGCTGCCGCGGGCACAGCTGTGGGCGTCGCTTTGTTCGTAGCTATCGGTTACATAGTCGGCCAGCAGCAACTGGTCGTGGGTGGCGAGCCTCGGCTGGTCGAGGTCGCGTTCATCGAGGCCGTTTACGCGGCAGTTTTTTCGTTCCCTGCTATAGCCCTCATGAGCTGGGCGCTCGGGGTGCGGGTCCCCGTGCCCGCACCGGGAGAACCTCTCCCCGCCGGCGCAGTGTCCGAGCTCCCGAGCCGTCGCCGTTCGTCGTCGGTGCGCTCACGGCGCCGGAGAAGGACGCGCGCGGGCGTGAGGTGATGTACGTTTTTCGCCTTGGTATGGTGGCCGCGTGGCGAGCCCGGTGACGCCGGCCCCGAGCGGGCCGAGTTCTCTCAAGATCCGCGCTGTCGCGGTGATGGTTGTCGTCGTTTGCCTGTTCGCCACGTTGCTCGGTCGGCTGTGGTACCTCCAGGTCGCCGACGCCAACGTCCCATCTGTGCAGCAGGCCGCCAGCCAGGGTCTGGAGACGATCTACATCCCGGCGCCCCGGGGCGACATCTTCTCGCGTGGCGGCCAGCTGCTCGCGGGCAACCACATCGAGCAGGTGGTAGAGGTGCAGCCCGACGCCGTCACGGAGCACCCGGGCATAGTCGGCGAGCTCGCGGCAGTACTCGACGAGCCCGTCGCGCAGGTCAAGGCGGCGATCGACAACCCCCAGTACTCTCCCTACCAGCCGGTACCGGTGGCAGAAGGCGTGAGCAACTCGGTCGCGCTCTCGATCTACGAAAACCAGAAGCTCTTACCTGGCGTTACCGTGACGGCAGAGCCTATCCGCTACTACCCTTACGGTTCGCTCACGGCCAACATCGTCGGGTACGTGAGCCAGATCACCGGCTCGGAGTACAGCGCCGACAAATCCCAGATGTGCGCCAAGGGGATCCCCTGCTACACGACGACCTCTCAGGTAGGCCAAGCGGGGGTGGAGGCGAGCATGGAGCAGTACCTCCGCGGGATACCCGGAAAGGAGGTCGAGGAGGTCAACGCCCAGGGCCAGGTGCTCGGCGTCGCGAGCTACACGCCCCCCATCCCCGGGGACAACATCGTGCTCTCGATCTCGCTCAAAGACCAAAGAGCTGCCATGACAGCGCTCGAAGACTGGACCAGGAACGCCCGGACCATGGTTGGCTTTACGAGCTTGCACAGGTACCGGTCGCCGGCGGGCGCCATGGTCGTGGAGGATCCCCGCAACGGCCAACTCCTTGCGCTCGCGACGTACCCTGACTACAACGACAATGCCTTCGTGGGGGGCATCAGCGAAAGCCTGTGGAAGTACTACAACAACCCGGCCAACCACTACCCGCTGGAAAACCGGCCGATCGCCTGGGCAGGGGCCACTGGGTCCACGTTCAAGCTGATAACGGCCACCGCCGCCCTCGACTACGGTGTCAGGAGCCCGTACTACCTGTACCACGACACCGGCGGCCTCACGGTCGGGGGCCAGTTCTTCCGCGACAACGCCGGCATAGCCGCAGGGTACGTCGACCTGCAGACGGCGATCACCATATCGGACGACGCGTACTTCTACTCGCTCGGCTACGACCTATGGAAGCTTTGGGCCGGCGGCAAGGGTCACCCCGAGTACCTCCAGAACATCGCCGCGGAGTACGGCCTCGGCCGGTACAGCGGCGTCGCCCTTCCCGGCGAGGCCCCCGGCATCGTCCCGAGCCAGCAGGTCTTCACCCGGCAGCACGAGCAGTACCCCAAGGCCTACCCCAATTCGTACTTCGACCCCGGCCAGGAGATCCAAGAGGCGATCGGCCAAGGCGAGGACGAAGTGACCCCGCTCCAGCTGGCTGACGCGTACTCGGCGTTCGCCAACGGGGGCACGCTCTACGTACCCAAAGTCGCCCTCGCAGTCGAAAAGCCCGGCACAGGCGGCAAGCCCAACGGCAAGATCATAAAGCTCTATACGCCGCAGGTGAAGGACCACGTGCAAATGCCGAGCGCCGCCGACAGGGCGATCATGATCTCTGGGTTCGAGGGAGTGACGTCCAACCCTGCTGGCACCGCCTACGGCGCTTTCACGAGGTTCCCACTTTCGAAGATCCCCGTCGCTGGCAAGACTGGCACCGCCCAGGTCGGGCCCAACTACTCCCAAGTGGGCTGGCCCAAGTACGTCCAGAACACGTCGGTCTTCTCGAGCTTCGCGCCTGCCAACGCCCCCCGGTTCGTAGTGGACGCCTTTTTCGAGCAGTCGGGCTACGGGGCGTGCGCGGCCGCACCCGCAGTCGTCCAGGAGTACTACACGCTCTTCGGTCTCGCCAAGCACGGTGGCCTCCCCGCCAGCGTCACCTCGACCCTCCCACCCGGTTGCTGATGGCTCTCACCACTACCGCCCCGCCGGCCCAGGTGAGCGCACCCCCTGCGCCCCGGAGGGTGGCGACCAGCCCCGCTTGGCGCCACTTCGACCCGTTGCTCCTGCTGGCGGCGGGCGCCGTCACCCTGGTCGGGGTCATCATGGTGTACGCCACGACCCGCTACCCTCTGGCGCTGTCGGGGGCCAACCCGAAGGCCGAGCTCGAGCGGCAGGCGATCTGGGCGGTCCTCGGTGTCGCCGCCTGCGCAGCCACCCTCGTGTTCGACTACAAGCGCTACCTGTCCTGGGCGCCAGTGCTCTATGCAGGGACCCTCCTGGCGCTGGCGGCAGCGCTGGTCATCGGGCACAGGATCCTCGGGGCGCAGTCGTGGATCCAGGTCGGGCCGTTCCAGTTCGAGCCGTCCGAGTTCGCCAAGATCACCCTCATCATGTCTCTCGCCTCCCTCCTCGCCAGCCGCAAAGGGGCTATCTCGATCAGGGTGCTCCTCCTGGTGCTCGGCCTCTCCGCCATCCCGCTCCTGCTCATCTTCAAACAAGACGCCCTCGGGAGCGCCATCGTCCTCGGGGTCGTCATGGTCGGGATGCTGCTCATGGGCGGGACCAAGGGCCGGCACATGGTAGTGCTCACGGTCCTCGCCATCGTCGCGATCGTCGGAGTGCTGCAGTCCGGCGTGTTGAAGCAGTACCAGCGGGACCGCCTCACGACGTTCCTGCACGCGCCGAGCGGCCTCTCCCAGGGCACTGTAAGCAGCTCGAACCCCTACGCACGGACCATCGAGTACAACCTCGACCAGTCCAAGGTTGCCATCGCCAACGGCGGGCTGTACGGCCGGGGCCTCTTCCGGGGCCAGATGACCGACCTGTCGTACGTGCCCAACCAGTCCACCGACTTCATCTTCACCGCCGCGGCCGAGCAGTTCGGCTTCGCCGGCTCCGCCCTGCTCTTGGCGTTGTTCGCCCTGATCGTCTGGCGCACGTGGCGAGCAGCCACCTTGTCAAGGGACCTGGCAGGGACCCTCATCTGCACTGGGGCGCTCTGCATGATCACGTTCCAGATCTTCGAGAACATCGGGATGACCATGGGCATAATGCCGGTGGCGGGCATAACGCTGCCTTTCATGAGCTACGGGGGCTCTGCCATGGTCGTCGACTGGGTGGCGGTGGGGCTCGTGCAAAACGTCCGGATGCGCCGCTTCAGCTAATGCTCAGCTAGCGCTCAGCCGGCGTTAAAGAGAGGTCCGCAGGTCGCGCCCGGCTCCTTCGGTAGACTCGGGAAGTGAGATGACCTCGTCTTTCAGCTGCCCGTTTTCCTCGAGAGCCGTCTGCTCAGTGCCACGACAGGCAATCTTGGCCTGGTTGGGGTCGCGACTCGGGCCCGGAAAGCAGACGTTATAC
>JAJZYO010000008.1 GCA_021798075.1 Actinomycetes bacterium | reverse complement strand
GATCGGCACGAGGAGGGCGAGGCCGCTGTGGGTGAGCTCGACCACGAGGGCAACCGAGGCGATCGGGCTCTGCATGGCCCCTGCGAGGAGCGCTGCCGCGCCAATGAGCGCAAACCCGGCCACCGGTCCGGCCGGCAGGAGGGCCCCCCAGGCTCGCCCGGCCAAGGTCCCCGCCAGAGCGCCGACGGCGAGGGTCGGGGTGAACAGCCCGCCGACCGCCCCGGCGCGCAGGCAGGCGGCGGTGGCAAGCGGTCGAGCCACCACGATGACGGCGACGAGGGGCAAGCTCAGCGCGCCGGAAAAGGCCAGCTGGGTGACGTCCTTGCCATTGCCGAGCACCTCGGGGAGAGCGACCGCCACCGCCCCGACGGCGCCGAAGGCAACCGCGACCGTGCCAAGGACGCGCGTCCCTTTCGTCGCCCGGGCCTTCGCCCACCCCACCAGGACAACGAGGCCCGCGCCGATGAGCCCGGCGAGGAGGCCAAAGAGCGCGGCCCACAGGGTCAGCGAGGTGCTGACCGAAAGGTGGCCGACGTTGTAGGTGGGGCGGTCCGGGAGCAGCAACCAGGAGACGGCGGTCGCCACCCCGGCGGTGGCGAGGGCAGGGAGGACTGCCGGCAGCGCCAAGGTCCCCAGCAGCACCTCGGCGGCGAACAGGGCCCCGCCGTAGGGGACGTTGTAGACGGCCGCCATGCCCGCTCCCGCCCCACAGGCGACGAGGACCTGGCGCTCGGTCGCGCTGAGGCCGGCCCGGTCGCACAGGCTGCTCGCCAGCCCGGCGCCGAGCTCCTTCGGGGCGCCCTCCCTGCCCAGGGTCGCTCCGGCGCCGACCGCCACGATCTGCAAGAGGGCGTTCGCCGCGGTGCCGAGGGGCCGGAGCCGGCCCTGGTGCTCCCACACCGCCTCGTCGAGCCCCCGCACGTGGCCTCCCAGCCGGCGCAGTAAGACCCACGCGGCGCCGAGGACGACCCCGGCACCGGACAGCACCACAACCCGGCGCCAGGCCGGCCGGAGCCGAATGCCGGTCTGGAAGTCACCATGGCGGTAGCCGTAGGCGAGGTGCTGGACGGCGTGGAGGATCGCCATGAGCACCCCGGCACCGAGCCCCGCCCCGATGCCAGCCAGGACGACGACCAGCCAGAACCGCCACGAGCGCAGGGAAAGGTCTCCCGCGTCGCGCTCAAACGGCAGGTTGGGCTGGTGTGGTGGCCCCCGCCGGCCCCCAGCAGCCGCCACGACGCTAGCGGGGCAGCTGAGGCCGGGGGAGGTGGCGCTGCCCGTGCGGCGCTGTGACGATGAGCGCCGAGCCGGCGACGAGGAACCGGGAGACGAGCGAGCCGAGCACCATGGACCGAGCGTAGACCGCGACGACCTCGGTTGCTGCCAAGATCGATGCCGACCCTGTCGTTGCCCCACCCAGAGGAGCCCGCCAATGGACCACACCGACTCGTCGAGCGACACCAGCGTGACGCCCCGCGGCCGCGACGGTGGGCCCGAGACCGGCGGCGGCGAGCCGAACGAGCAGATCACGAGCCTCGAGGGCATCCCAGCCCTCTCCCTCGACGCCATCAGCTCGGTGGCCTACGGGCCCGAGGCGATGCTGGTGGTGTTGGCGAGCGCCGGGGTCGGCGCCCTGGCAAAGATCGAGCCGATCACGGTCGGCATCGTGGTGCTGCTCGTGATCCTGGTTTTGTCCTACCGCCAGGTCATCGAGGCCTACCCCGACGGCGGCGGCTGCTACGCCGTGTCTAAGGCCAACCTCGGTCGTCGGGCTAGCCTGCTGGCCGGAGCCGCCCTCGTCATCGACTACGTGCTCACCGTGGCGGTGTCGATCGCCGCAGGCGTCGCCGCTTTGGTGTCTGCCTTCCCGGGCCTCGCTCCCGACAGCCTTCCCATCGGGCTTGCGATCTTGGGCGTGCTCACCGCGCTCAACCTGCGGGGGTTGGCGACGAGCGCCCGGGCGCTGCTCTTGCCGACGGCCGTGTTCATTGTCGGGATCTACGTCGTCATCATGGCCGGCTTGCTCCGCTCGCATCCGGCCGCCGGAGCGAGGATCCATTTGGCAGTGCCCACCGCCGCGGCGGCCGTCGGGGTGCTGCTCATCCTGAAGGCCTTCTCCGCCGGCTGCAGCGCGCTCACCGGGGTGGAGGCCATCGCCAACGACGTGCCCGCCTTCCGGGAGCCCAAGGTTCGCCGGGCGATGCGCACCGAGGTGCTCCTCGGGGCGATCCTCGGCACGATGCTGCTTGGGCTCTCGGTCCTCACCGTCCGCTTCCACATCGCGCCCGAGGCGTCCCAGACGGTGCTCAGCCAGATCACCGAGGCATCGGTTGGACGGGGGGCGATCTACTACGTGATCGACCTGTCCACCACCGCTATCCTCGCGATCGCTGCCAACACCTCCTTCGGGGGCCTGCCGGTGCTCGCCAGCCTCCTCGCCCGGGACAACTTCCTCCCGCACGTGTTCGCTCTACGGGGCGACCGCCCCGTCTACCGCTACGGCGTCGTGGTCTTGGCTCTCTTGGCCGGAGCGCTGCTCGTCGCGGTCAACGCCAACACCAACGCCCTCATCCCTCTCTTCGCCATCGGGGTGTTCACCGGGTTCACCCTCTCCCAGACCGGGCTCGTCCGCCACTGGCACCACGAGCGGCCGAGGCACTGGTGGGCCCGCGCCGCGCTGAACGGCCTCGGGGCGGCGATGACCGCTGTGGCTACGGTCATCTTCGTCGTCACCAAATTCACCGCAGGCGCCTGGGTCGTCGTCATCGCCGTCCCCGCCCTGATCCTCCTCTTCTCCCGCATCGACGCCTACTACCGAGACGTCGCCGCCGAGATCGGCCTCGGTGAGGTGCCGGCGGCCCCGACGACGGAGGAGAGCCTCGTGGTCGTGGCCGTCGCCGCGGTATCGGCCATGACCGAGCGTGCGCTCACTACGGCCCAGTCGCTTGGCGACGAGGTCATCGCCGTCAGCGTTCAGTTCGACGACGAACGGGCCGCAGCCCTCGAAGCCGACTGGGACCGCTGGGCCCCGGACGTGCCGCTCGTCCTCCTGCGTTCGCCTACGCGCTCAGTCACCAAGCCGATGCTCTCGTACCTGAACGATATCCAGCGCGAGGGCCACCCGCAGCTGCTCGTGCTCATCCCCGAGGTAGAGCCGAAGAAGTGGCGCCACGAGCTCCTCCAGAACCAACGCGGGATCCTCCTCGCCAACGCCCTGCGCCGCCACTGCGACGCCAGTGTCGCCAGAGTGCCGTACCGACTTTCCAAGGCTTAGCGGTCCCCCGCGCAAGTCCGCTCCAGGCAAGTCGGAGCCACAGCTCAGACCCGAATGATCTCGAGGCCGGGCACCTCGACGTAATCGTCGTCTTGGGTCAAGCACACTTGCTACGACACGGCGCCCGGCCGGTGCACATGCGCCCAGTGACCATGCTTGAGAGCGTCCGTGCCAAGGCCGATGGCCAAGTGGCGCGGGCCGAGGGTGCGGCTGAGCTGGCAGCCGCCAGGGCCGAGGAAGTCAGCCGTCTGGTCTCCCAGCTCGCCGAGCTGCGCGCCGGCACCCGCCGACTGGGCTAACCTGCTCAAGCCGCGAAGGTGGGCGCATAGCGGCAGCGCCGAGTCTTGGATGGGAGCGTCGGGGCCGTGACGGAGGGCACTCTCGAGCCTGGGCAAGGCGACGGGACAGGGCGGCCGCCAAGGGGGAAGCGCTCGCGCCGGGCCGGGGTCGCCCGCGTGCCCGGCCGGTCGGGGGGAGAGTCCCCTTGGGAACTGCTGGGAGGGAGCCTCTTCCGGGCACTGTGGGTCGCCGCGCTCGCCTCGTCGATGGGGTCATGGGTCGAAGGGGTGACGGTCATGTGGCGGATGGCGGAGCTGACCGGCTCGCCGCTGCTCGTCTCCCTCGTGCAGACGGCAGGGAGCCTCGCTATCGTCACCCTTGCGGTGCCGGGCGGTGCCATCTCGGACCTCTGGGCGCGCAAGTCGATCCTCGCTGTCACGCAAGCATGGGCGGTAGCCACGACGCTCGCCCTCGCTCTCACGGCAGCCTTTGGGCTCCTCGGCCCCGTGGTGATCATCGCCTTGACCTTCTCGCTCGGCCTCGCGACGACGCTTGGTTGGCCGGCCTGGCAGGTGACCCTGCCCGAGGTGGCGCTCCCCACCCAGATGCCGGCCGCTGTCGCGCTCAACTCCGCCCAATGGAACATCGCGCAACTGCTCGCGCCGGCGCTCACAGGGGTTGTCCTGGCCGTGGCCGGGACGCCCGCCGCCCTAGGGCTCAGCGCCCTCGGCTTCGCCGGTTTCTTCGGGGCAGCCGCACTCTGGCGGCCAGCGCGCGTCCCGCCCAAGGGGGGCCTGGTGCAGGTCCACACCGCCGGACGGGTTGCGCTGCGCTATGCCCGCCGGTCTGGCGCGCTGCGCGCCGTCCTGGCCCGTACCGCCCTTTTCGTGCTGCCGGGCTCCGCCATGCTGGCACTACTGCCGCTCGTCGCCCGCAGGCGCCTCCACGAAGGCGCGTCCGGCTACGGCCTCCTCCTCTCGCTGCTCGGCGCTGGCGCGCTGCTCGGCGTCACGCTCCTCCCCCGTCTCGCTCCTTTGGGCTCGAAAACCTTGCTGTGGCTCGGGATGCTCCTCCTCGCCGCCACGTTCGCCGTCGCCGGGTTGGGCCGCAGCGAATGGGTTGTCTGGCCGGACCTGTTCATCGCCGGGACGGTTTGGCTGGTCGTGCCGACGACGTTGGTCGTCGCTGTCCAACGGGTAACACCGCCACGTATCCGCTCCCGTGGGCTCGGCATGTACCTTGCCGTCTACCAGGGGGCGTTCGCCATTGGCAGCACGCTCGCAGGCGTTGTCGCCGGCCAACTTGGTATCCCGACGACGTTTTTCATCGCGGCTGGGGCGCTCTTGCTCGCCGCGCTGGTTGCCGCACGCACACGCCTACCCGGCGCCGAAAGCGCTAGTAGGAAGAGGTAGCGCCAAAGCCGTGGCCCCCGCTACGGGGAACGCCGGGGGAGGCTCGGGGACAAAGCCGGGCCCGGCACGCCAAGGGTCTGGCCGACCTCGCTCGACGACCCCTATGGCGTCGGCGAGGCAAGCAGCGGGCGCTTACGGGCATCGAGCGCTCGATCCTCGTTGTCGTGTGGCAGTCATTTCGCTTCAGATGAACAGCAGCTGTGCGCCGTCCGTCATCTCGATGAAGTCGGAAGCGTTGATGACGCCCTCGACCGCGTCATAGAGGTCGTCCTTTTCCAGGTGCATCATGTCGGCCGACATACGGCACGCCCACAGATGTCCCCCCGAGGCCACGATCTGCTCGAGCATCGCGGGAACCTCCGGAACGCCGGTCGAGGCGATCTGCTTCTTCATCATCGACGTCGCCATCGGTGTCATCCCCGGCAAGCCTCCCAGGCCCTGGGGTATGTGGGTGGCGGTGTTACCGAGGGGTGTGAACTTCAGGTTGTCCATGCGCTTCTTCGTGATCATGTCGAAGCCCCAGAAAGTGAAGAACAGATGGACTTCGACGCCCTCGCCGAGGGCGGCGTTGGCAAGGATCAGCCCCGGGTACGCCATATCCAGGTTGCCCTTGGAGCAGATGATGGCGATCTTGCGACCCGTCCCGCTGTCCTCGAAGTTCGGGATGGGGGCCGCTTGGTCTTCGGTAGTCATGGGTGTTCCTCCGCTCGTGATCGTTACACGCAACCGCGAGGCTTGGGCAGGCCAGCGACGTAGGCCATCTTCTTCGCCGGCTTCTTGGGGAACAGGGCGAACAGATCCTTGGTGGGGATGCCTCCGGCGGTCGTGACCCGCCGGAGGGTCGGCGTCTCACCGTGCTCCTTGTAGTCCACGCGCAGGAAGCGGATTACCTTCCAATGGGCGTCGGTCAGGTCGATCCCGATGTGCGACGCCAGGACCTTGGCCAGGTCCTCGTCCCACTCGTCGTACTCGGTAAGGAAGCCTTCCTGGTCGACGTGTACCAACTGGCCGTTGATGGTGGCTGCGGGCAATTTAGTTACCTCCGATCTGTGTTTGAGCCGTCCGACAGGGACTGGCCGGCGACTGGTTCGGCCCCGATGGTTTGGAGCGTGGCGAGCAGGCGAGCCAGGCCGCGGCGGACCTGGGGGTCGCGCATCTGACGTACGAGGGCGAGCGTGGAGGGAGCCTTGGCGGCAGCCTCGGTCTCGATGTGCTGGATGGTGAGCGCCGTCCGTCCCAAGAGCCCCATGACCTCGGGTTGGGTCATCTGCTTGACCGTCTGCAGGATCAGCACGATGTTGTCACCGAGCAGCTTGATGTCTTCGTCGGTGAAAGAGGTGACGACGTTGTCGAGCACCCCGGCTACTTGGCGGGCGAAGGAGAAGTAACCTCGCTCGTCGAGTTGTTGGAGCCGGTCGTTGAGGCTGGTGACCGCCGGCGTGGCCAGCGGTCCGACCTCGTCGGCGAGGGCGGCCAGGCTGCGCAGCGGCTCGATCCAGGCCTCTAGGACCGAGGCATCTCGAAGCACGGCTCGGGCCAGGCTGGCCACGTCTGACATGTCGTAGCCGTTGGAGCCGAGGTACGAGATCGCCAGCGCCGTCGCCTCGCCGGCGATGGGCGCCAGCTCACCGGCCAGTTCCCGCCAGGGCTCCCGCTCCAGCCGCTGCTGACGCAACTCGGCCGCGATCTCGTCCAGCTTGGCGTCGACCCGGTCCAGCCGGTCGTCGACCGACTCGGCCGCAACCTGGGTGGCACCGACGGTCATAGCAGGGCTCCCTCCACCTCTTTGCCGGCCATCGACATGAGCGGTTCGAGCGGCATCTCCTTGCCGGGGAGGAGGAGATTCCAGTACACCCAGCGGAACAACATCTTTCCCCAGTGGTTGGCCTCGGACTCGCGGAGGAGAGTGAACGGTCCGAGCCCCGGCAGGGGGTACTTGCCGGGAAGAGGCTCGGTGTCGTAGTTGAAGTCGATGAGCATGCCCTTGCCGTGACCCGATTCGATGAAGCAGTTGGCGTGACCGTCGAACAACCGCGTCATGGGCCGCCCGTGAACGTGCTGGACGAAGTTGTCTTCGAACAGCTCCAGCGAGAAGTGAGCCACGGAGCCTGCCTTCGACGTCGGGATGTCCGAAGCATCTCCGAGGGCGAAGATGTTGTCGTGAGCCTTGGACAGGAGAGTCTGTTTGTCGACCGGCACGTAGTTGAGCTCGTCACCCAGGCCGGACCGGGCCACGTAGTCCGCGCCCATGTTTAGCGGGACGGTGACGAGGAGGTCGAAGTGGATCTCGCGCTCGTCGTAGGAGACGAGCGTCTTCTGCTGCGGATCGACGCGCTCGACCATGAAGTCTGTTTCGAGGGAAACCTTGCGCTCCTCGAGCATCGCCCCCAGGTGCCTGGACGCGACCGGCTTGGTGAACGCTCCGTCGAGAGGGGTCACGAAGACCATCTCGACTCGGTCACGCATCCCCTGTTCGGCGAAGAAGGCGTCGGCCAAGAAGGTGAACTCCAGCGGCGCGACCGGGCACTTGATCGGCATGTCGACGATGTGCATCACCAGCCGCCCGCCGTCCCATCCGGCCAGCTTGTTGCCGAGGGCGGTCGCCCCGTCGAGCGTGTAAAACTCGTGCACGCTCTTGCCCCACTCGTCCTCGGCCATTCCTGGTGTCTCCTGGGGGCGGGGAGAGGTCCCCGTGGCGATGATCAGGTAGTCGTAGCCAAGCTCGCTCTCGTCGGCGAGGAACACCTTGTTGTCCTCCGGCACGACACGCTCGATCTCACCAATGATCAGGTCGACTCCAGCGGGGACGAACCGCCGGCGCGGTCTGATCAGGTCGCGGGGGTGGTAGATCCCGAACGGGATGAACAGCTGGCCGGGCTGATAGTGGTGAGCGTCGCTCTGGTCGACCACTGTGATCCGCCATTCCGTGGGGCTGAGCCGCCTGCGTAGACGGTTGGCCGCCATGGTCCCGGCGGTGCCACCGCCGAGTATCAGCAGTTGCTTCACAAGGCCCTCCTTACGTCGAGGTCGGACATGGTTTGGGCGGCGAGCAAGGAGACATTCGCGGCCAGCTTGGGCAGCGTCACCAGCATCCTGGCCCGCCCCTTGTCATCCAGGCGGTACAGCTCTCGGGGATCGTCATCGGACGCGGCGATGCCTCCAGCCACGAGCATGCCGACGAGCTGCGGGCCGACCCGCACGAAGGTGCGGGCGCAGTCGAAGCCGAGCGGTCCCGTCTGGAAGCGCAGCGCAAAGTCGGGGTCCTCGGCTAGCTGCTCCCAATCGGCCAGGCACTCTGCCAAAAGGGCAGGGTCGTCGAGGTGCTGGCGGAGCCACGGGCAGGGGTTGACGATATCTATGACCGGCCGGCCACCCATGTCGGTGACGACGACCATCACGTTGAGCAGGTCGGCCCCGAGCTCCAGGTACGGCAGGGCGGCCCGGGCGGCCACTTCGAGCGCCTTGCGGCTGGCCGCGCTCTGTGGGCTGACGTCCGGGGCGCCGAGCAGCCATGCGATCTGCTCGGCCGGGAACCGCCACTGGTGCCCGACCTTCATGGCCGGTAGCCGTCCACGTTCGGCCATCCGGTACACGGTGGAACGGTCGACGCCGAGGATCCGGCTGACATCCTCCGCCCGCAGGAACTGCTCGGGCTCGTGCGTTCCCTGCGCAGTCTGACCTCTTTGCATGTCCTGCAAGGGATCTTGCAGTTTCTGCATGTGAAAAATGGTACGAGCACAGACGCTGAGCCAGTTAGGGCCCAACTGCTCTAGTTAGCGTGACCAACGTCCTTGGCGTCGTGCTCTGGGCCCGCCTCAGAGCGCCAGTACGGTTGCCAACGAGCCGGGAGTCCTCGGACACCCGGCATCCAGTCGCCTTTGCCTTCTCGTCCTTCCGCCCGCCGCCTGCATTTACAGACAGGTAGGCACCTTGTTCGGATCCCGCAGCCGCCCTTCTGGCAGCCTCGGGTGATGAAGGTCAGGGAGGTGACCCGTCTCATCGAGGACGACGGCTGGCGGCTCGACCAGGTCGCGAACACCCGTTGCTCCCGGGGGATGGGTCGGAGGAGCTGTTCGAGCGGCTACTGCTGGAAGTGCTGGTCGTAGCGGCCTGGCTGGTGCCGGCTGGGGCAAAGGTTGTTGACCGAGCGGGCAGCCCAAGCCGTAGCTGAAGGGGCCACGACCGACAGCGCAGTTGCCCCACCGGCAGCGCCAACGGATATAGCCCAGGCCAGGGGGCCCAGCGGGGTGCAGCCGAAAAAACGGCTCAAGCCCGGTGTCTGGACGACTGCGGCGAGCATTCCCGCCGAAGCCAGGGACGAAGCGACCACGAGGGGGCTACGCCCACCCGTCGCCACCGTTTGGCCCAGTTGCGTCCCCACCAGCGCCACCAGCGCCATGGTGGAGGCCCTCCTGGCCCGCCCGGTGGCCCGACCGGCCAGCCACGCTGCCCCGGCGCCGGCAGAAGTCGTGAAAGCCCGGAGGGCGATCGAGCGCACCAGGGCGGCGCCGAGCGATGCCTCCGGCCCTTCATGGGCCAAAGCATCGGGCGTCGTGCTGGGGGGCGGGCGCATAGCGATCGCCGTCGCCGGCAGCATGTCGGTGAGCATGTTGACCAAGAGCAGTTGGCGGGCGCCGAGAGGCGACCCGGCCGAGACGGCGCTGGCCCCGACGATAAAACTGACCTCCCCTAGGTTGCCCCCGAGCAGGATGGACAGGGCGTCGCGGACCGAGACCCACATGGCCCGGCCTTCGATGATGGCGTCGATGATGGTCTCGATGGCGTCATCGGTGACAACCACGTCGGCGGCCTCGCGCGCTGCTGCGGTACAGCGGCGCCCCACTGCGATGCCGGCGTGGGCTAGGCGGATCGCGGGAGCGTCGTTGGCCCCGTCACCGGTCACCGCCACCACTCGCCCGGCGCGCTGCAAGGCGGCGACGACCCGCACCTTGTGAGCCGGAGTAGCTCGGGCGAACACCGTGGTCACTTCGACGGCCCGGGCCAGCTCGTCCTCGTCCATGGCGTCGATCTCGGTGCCTGTCACCACGGGCGTGCCGTTCAGCATCCCGAGCTCCGAAGCGATGGCCTCGGCGGTGGCAGGGTGGTCGCCGGTGATCATGACAACACCGATGCCGGCCTGGCGGAGGCTCGATATCGCGGCCGCCGCGGTGGGCCGGACGGAGTCGGCCAGAGCTATGAAGCCGACCAAGTCCAAGTCGGCCACGCCCCCGTCGTCTATGCCTGCAGTTTCCGGGACCGTGCGCTCGGCCACGGCTAGCACTCGCAGGCCCTGGCCGGCGAGCCGTTTTATTTCGCGCTGGAGCAAACGCCTGGGCCGGCTGTCAAGCTCAACGGTGCCCTCTGGGGAACGCCACCGCCGGCAGCGGCCGAGGACGACCTCGGGAGCTCCCTTGACCGACACCAAACGTCCCTCCGGCCCGTCGCCGATCGTGGCGTGGAACCCGCGGGCGGGCTCGAAGGCTACCTCGTCGATCGGCTGCCAGCGGCCGAGGCCTTCCGTCGCTCGGACCCCTGCCAAGGCCGCGCCTTCGACGACCGCCCGGTCGGTCGGATGGGCCAGGCCGGTGAGGCTAGCCGTGCTGGGCCCGCCCGGGCTCGCCCGCAAGGCGGCGGCCAGCACGGCCCGGTGAGCGGGTCCGAGCGCCTCGAGTGCTTCGTCGGTATGCCCGTCAGACACCCGGCGCAAGGCGATGCGGCCTTCAGTCAAAGTGCCGGTCTTGTCGAAGCAGAGCACGTCCACACGCCCGAGCGCCTCGATGGCACGAGGGTTGCGGACCAGCACTCCGCGCTGCGACAGGCGCCTGGCCGCCGCGAGCTGGGCCGTGGTGGCGAGGAGGGGAAGGCCTTCGGGCACGGCCGCTACCGCCAGGCTCACCCCCGAGCTGACTGCCTCCTGGTTGGAGCAGCCCTTGGCCAACGACATTGCCGCGACCACCGCCCCGCTCGCCACCGTGACCGGGACGCTAAGCGATGTTATGCGCGCCAGACGGGCTTCTACCCCGCTAGGGGGAGCCTTCTCGGTGCCGGCCAGGCTGCGGCCCGCTTCGGTCTGGGCGCCCACGGCCACGACGACGGCTCGGGCGGTGCCAGCCACTACGGTCGTCCCTTCGTAGAGCATGCAGGCCCTTTCGGCCACAGGGGCCCCGGGTACGGGCAAGGCGCTCTTTTTTACAGGCATTGACTCCCCGGTGAGGCTGGACTCGTCCACTTCACACGAGCTGGCCTCTACCACCCGGCAGTCGGCCGGGACGACCTGGCCGGGGCCTAAGAGGACCACGTCGCCCGTTACCAGCTCCCCAGCTGGCAGCTCAGCAGCCAGCCCGTCCCGCAGTGCCACGACGACCGGTGCAGCGAGGCGGGTGAGGCGGCCCAAGGCCCCCTCGGCCCGCACCCGCTGGCCGGCGCCGAGCAGGGCATTGACGGCGAGGACCGAGCCCACAAGGCCCGCGTCCGCGAGGGAGCCGATAGCAGCTGACAGGCCGGCCCCGACACCGAGCATGGGGGTGAGCGGGTTGGCCAGCTCTTCTAACAGGGCCCGGGGGAAGCTCGCCCCGGCCACCGGTGCCTCAGCAGTGGGTCTGCGGTGGGCTTCCCCACTGGCCAGCCCGGACGTGGCGCTCGTGCCGAGCGCTGACAACACCTCATCGGCGTCCATCGCGTGCCAGGGAGTCTGGTCGGCGGGCAGGGGAGGCGGTCGGCGGGTGGCCGCCACGCCGATCCACGACCCGGTGGCCTGAGCGGCCAAGGCGGCCGCGTTGACGGGCAGGAGGGCCCGCCCTGTTGCACTAGAAGCCGGCCCCAGCATTGCCCAGGTCCCCCCGACCGCCGAGCCGGCCAGGGCTATGAGCGCGCTCGTCGTGCTCACCTGGCGGGCCGTGGCCGCAGCCCGCACGACCAAGCAAGCGTCCTCGAGGCCCCGCCGGCAGAAAACGTCTGCCCCCCACGGTCCCCGTTCGTCCCCCCCGGCCACGCCTATGCCGATGTCGGCGGTCCTGAGGCCGGCATGGGAGCTGCCCGACACGAGCACCACCCCTCGGCCCTCGGCTTGCAATGCCCGCACCGAGGCCGCGGTGCGACGACCGCCCGGGACCGTAGCGCAAGCCCCGAGATCAGGGGCCGTCCCAGCTAACACCACGTCCAAGCCGGCCGCGCGCGCTTCGGCCAGCAGCGGGGCAGCCATGGGATGGACCTCGGGCTCGGTCCCGAAGATGGCACGCAGGCGGCCTTGGTACGCGAGGCCGAGCACGGGTTGGCGTCCCGAAGCGAGCGGGCGCGCTTGGTTTAGGGTACTGCGGCTCACCTCCACGCCGAGCTCCCGCAGGGGGCCCAAAGCCCAGCCCGACCTCCGCCGGGTGGCGGTTGGGTGGCTGGGGTCAAACATGGCCCGGGCCCTTTTCGACAGCGCTGCCGGGCCAGGCACGGTCCGGGCTCGCCCGGACGTCCCGGCACCCGCATCGGGTAGCACCACCATCTGGCCGAGCAGGTAGCGACCGGTCAACAGCACCGGGGCGTCGAGCACGACGGTGCTCACCCTGTCCAGGCGGCGGAGCGCCCTTCGGTCCCAGACCACGATGTCCCGGTCGGCGAGGGTACGCGCCAGCTGGGCGGCGAAGGCCTCCCGGCCCAACCGGGCCGCCTTGGGTAGACCGGCTAGCAGGGCGTTAGTAGCCCGGCGGGGATCGCGGGTGGCAGCCAGGGCCACCCCGAACACCCCTAGAGCTCCGAGCGACGCTCGGTCGGTGTACCGCTCGATCGGGCCGTTGGGCAGGGCTGTAGCCCTGGGCTCCACGGGCGCCGGGCGGAGAGGGACGGCGTGCGGCTTGCCCTGCAGCGTTGGCTCTCTGCGTTCCCAGGCTCTCTGGCAGGCGCGGATCTCCCCGATGAGGCCGGCCCGGTGGCAGCCGTCCACCACCAGGCCGAGCGGCCCTTGGGTCAAGGCCTGGGTGGCGGCGCTGGCCAAGGCCAGGGCCAGGTCGACCGGAGCGTGGCCGAGCCGGCCCTCGAGGGCGCGGCGCACGCGGGGCTGGGAGTCCAAGAAGCTGACCGCTGCGGCCACCTCGCCGGGGAGAGCTGGCAACCGCAGTGTGCGGGCCATCAAGCCGATGGCGCAACCGGCCGCGTCGGCGGACAGGGCCGTCAGGTTGCGCCGGAGAGGCTCGGGGTCCCCGGGAGCCTCGGGCCGGCCGAGGGGGAAGTCCTCGCCCGCTACGCCGTGAGCTTCCTCGACCGACTCGACCACGCTGACCAGGTCGTCGAGCTCGGTGGAGTCGGGGTCGAAGGCCACCACCACCCGCCCGGTAATGGAGTTGACCTGGGCCCAGTCGACTGACCCGACCTTTTCCAGGGCAGCCTCGACCCGTCTGGCGAGCGCCTCGGAGCCGGGGCGGTGCACGCCTCGCACCTCGATGTGAGCCCGGTCGTTTACTACCGACGCCCGGCGGTGGTGGCGGCCACTCGGGACCAGCCGGTCGAGCAGTTCGACGAAGGGGTTGGCCACCGAGCCGGCGGCGGAGGCGATCCAGCCCTGGAACAGCGGAACCGCCACGCCTTGCTACGAAGGACTGGTTGCCCGCAGGTGGCTGGTCAAGGTCGAGGAGCCGGCCCTCGAGGCGTCCGGTAGCCCGTCTGTAACGCCTAGCACGCCGACCCACCATGGGGCGCGACCTCCGGCGGCGACGCGGCCACCTAGCCCTGGGCCCATGGAGGAAGACTACCCGCAGCGAGGGGACATGGTAGGCCGCAGCCTTCCGGGCCTGTTCACCCGTCGAGCGCGGACACGGTCACCTGGCCCCGGGGCGCTGTCGCCAAGAGGGGGCTGCGCCTGTGCCGGAGCGGTGCTGGCGAGCAGTGGTGCTTTGAAGTCGAGGGCGACGTCAGCCTCCGACTGCGCTGTCCAAGCCGCCGAGAGCGGCGCCTCGGGTCTCGGGGATCCAACGCCAGACGATGAAGGCGATGGGGAGAGCCACGAGGGCAAGTAGGCTCACCGCGTCGCCGATGTTGCCCACAGGGCCCCTGGCGGCGCCAAGGACCCCGGCCAGCGCGGGGCCGGCGATCGAGCCCAGGTTGCCAAACCCGTTCCTTATCCACGCCGAGGCTTGGGCCCTGGCCGCAGTCGGGAACAGTTCTGCGGCGAAAGCGGACAGGGCCGGAGCGATCCCAACGCCAAAGAAGGCGGTACCTACCAAGGTCGCGAGCATGAGGGGCCCGTACTTTGCGTGGAAGGCCGCGACGCCGCACACCACGGCTCCGAGCACGTAAACGATGGCGACCGGTCGTCGCCCAAGTCGGTCCATCAGCCTGCCGCAAGCGAGGTAGCCAAGGATGCTGAGAGCGGCAGCGATTGCGAAGAACGTGCCGGCGGTCGATGGCTGCAAGTGCCCCTGGTGCTCGGCATAATAAGCCCACCAGCCCGCTGCCGCCGCCGCCGGGAGGCCTTGGAGGAAGGCGATCATGCCGACAGCGACCAGCCTGGCGCGCTGTGGTGCTCGCCAAACATCAGGAAGTTGTGGCCGTCTCGCCCTTCCGAGGCCACTGGCGGGGCGTGGGCCGAGCGCGGGTGGCACAAAAGCTCTGCTCTCGCGCAGCCTTCGCCGGCCTACGGCAACGACCAGCAGCGGTATGGCAGCGATCAGGAAGAACGCTCTCCAGCCAAGCGGGTTGTGCAGCAGGCCTGCGGCTACAAGGGCGCCGGCCACGACAGCACCCGCGGGGCTGAACAACAGCAGTGCCGACAAAGCGCGGCCGCGCGCGGCCGGGGGTACTTCTTCGGCTAGGAGCGTGACGGCTACGCCGAACTCCGCGCCGATGAAGACCTGAGCCGCGAACTGGAACGCGATGAAGGACCACAGGTCCCAGGACGCGGCTGTCAGGCTCGTGAACAGCGTGTAGCCCAGGACGGACCACAGCAGCACAGGCCGACGCCCGGCTCGGTCGGCTTGCAGGACGACGAAAAAAGCCACGAACTG
>JAJZYO010000555.1 GCA_021798075.1 Actinomycetes bacterium | reverse complement strand
GGCCTGGAGTGCCGTGGCGGTGGTGGCGCTCAAGGTCTCCTCCGCGCCAGTGAGCCTGAGGCCGGCGCGTTCGGCGAGGTGTTCGTAGAGGCTGCCCGAGGAGAGGTCGGCACCTAGTAGAGGCCGCGCCCGGTCCTCGGGCAGGTATGCGCGGTCCGTCGCAAGCGGCTCGTCCCCCGCCAGGCGGACGCGGTCGATGCAGAGGAGCGGTGTGTCGCTCGGCAACTGCAGGCGCCGGCTGACCGCTGCGCTCTTGCGCACGGCGACGGAACGGACGACGCTCCGCTCGCGGAGGCCCGCGGCTTCTATGGACTCGTAAAGGCTGTAAAAAGCCCCCAGCGGTTGGCGGATAGCCCTGTTTAGGCGCGGCCTTTTACCGCGTGCGGCGAGCACGGTGCCTTCGGCGCGGAGCCTCCTCACGACCTCGCGGACCGTGTTGCGGCTCACACCGTACTCGGCGACGAGCGTTAGTTCGCTCGGGAAGCTGTCGTCGAAGTCGCCCGCCTCCAGTCGTTTCCGGAGGTCATCGAGCATCTGCGCCCATAGCGGCATGGGGCTGCTGCGGTCGAGATCGCGCCGGGGCTCTGCCACGACAAGAGCCTATGCGATTTATTGTCCCAGTGGAATGGGGGTACATTCTTCTAAGCCCAAAGGCCACCAATTACGCTGGAGATTATGGCTGGTCGGCGGCCTCACCGCCGTCGGGCGTTACGCGGATATGGCGGGCCGGAAGCTTTTGTACACCTATGGTTTCCTGATTTTCATTATCGGATCAGCCTTGTGCGGGCTTGCCCCAGACCTTGCCTTACTTCTTTACCTTGACGGCCCTCCAAGGGATCGGCGCGGCGATGCTTCATGCCAATAGCTGTCGGCGAGGTGGAGGTGGCGCTCGCCTGGTTGCTCATACCGCGCAGGCGGTACCTCGTTCAGCGGACCGCGTTCGACTCGACCGGCCTGGCCGCTTTCGTGCCGGCCAAGTGCGTTATCCTTGGCCCAACCATTCCGGGGCCGCTTGGAGCAGGTACTTGCTCACGTCCAGGGCGTGGTCGAACACCTAGCAGAGCATCTCTTCGCCAGCTAGCACGCGAGCCAGGGAGACCTTCTGACGGGCGATCACCGTCAACTTTCGCTCCGGGGGATCGGTGGCCGACGGGTAGCTATCTATCGCCGACACTTCGAGGGGGAAGTCCACGCCACCGGTGCCGGCTAGGTCGATCGTGAGGCGAAGCAGGTCCGGCCCATTGGGGAGCGGTGGCAATGCCCAGGTGAAGGTGAGGGGGAAGTGGTAGTCGTCGGGAGGTTCGGCCCCTTCGGGCAGCTCTTCGACGGCGTCTTCGAAGCTGAGCAGCACCCTCGGGTCGACCTCTAGCGCGAGATGGAGGTCGAGCGGGCCGTTGCAGGCATCCTCGGGGTGCAGGTCGACCTCCCACGCCTGGTGGAGAGAGTAGGTTTCGACAAGGTGCCTTTCGTCGTGGACATGGAAGCCGTGGTCCACGGCGTGGTCTTTCAGCTCGGCGACATACCCGGCCACGTCGATGACGGCCATTGTCAACAAGCTACTAGTACCTGGCATGGCCGGGGCACCCTTCCTGTGGGTTCTGCAGCTTTGGGTGGTGGGGCATGGCACGCGATGTGATCCATGTGCTCCGAGAGGCCGCCGGGGCCGTCGTGGAAGTGCTGGCCGGCCAGCGGGATTGGGGTCTTACCGGTCGGCGCGACGGTGAGTACCACCATGACGCCGTAGCTGACGCGGCGGCGCTCGGGGTGCTCGAAGCGGCCGGCCTGGGCGTGTTCTCCGAGGAGTCGGGCCTCCACGGAGCGGACCGGCGCGTCCTGGTCGTGGTGGACCCGGTCGACGGGTCGACCAATGCTTCCCGCCACCTGGGGTGGTGGGCGGTGAGCCTCTGTGCCCTGGACTCGGCTGGCCCTCTCGCCGCCGTGGTCGTAAACCCGAGCACCGGGGAACGCTTCGAGGCGGAGAGAGGGAGAGGGGCTCGGTGTAATGGCGAGGCCATTGCGCCTAGTCGCGCGACCAAAGTCGCTGGCTCGATCATCGGCTTCAACGGGTACCCGTCACGACACCTCGGGTGGGCCCAGTACCGCTCCTTCGGCGCTGCTGCTCTCGACCTGTGTGCCGTCGCCCGGGGCGCACTCGACGGCTTCGTCGACTGCAGCGCCGACGGGCTCGCGCCCTGGGACTACCTGGGAGGCATGTTCGTGTGCTTAGAGGCGGGAGCCACCATCACCGATCTCTATGGGCGTGAGCTGGTCATTCGTGTCCCTGGCGAGCGCCGTGCCGTGGTTGGCGCGGGGACGGCCCCGCTGGCCAGCGAGCTGCTCGCGGCCCGCTTGTCCTTGCTTGCTGGCGACAGGAAAAAAATAGGTTGACTTCGCCGGACCAACATGCTGCGATGGTAGTGGAGCAGTAGAGCGCGCGCCCGAGAGGAGGACAGCACTGTGATCAAGGACCAAGCACGAGGGCTGTCTGTGGCGCGCACGG
>JAJZYO010000554.1 GCA_021798075.1 Actinomycetes bacterium | reverse complement strand
CCCAGCCCGCCACCCCCACCTCCCCCGCGCCTCGTGCCACCACGACGCCGGCCACGGCAGTGCCCGCAACGCCGGCCGCTACCACCACGACACGGGTGGTCACGACGACGACCTCGACCACGACCACGACCACGACCACGACCTCGAGCACGACCTCGAGCACGACCACCACGGCCGCCAGCACGACCACGACCTCGAGCACGAGCACTACGACGGCCCCCTCGCGCTTCCCGCCGATAGTCAACCAGGCCATGGAGGCGCTCCAGCCGCCACCTTCGGGCATGGAAGCACCCGCCACGCTGCCCGCCACCACGGCTGGCGCTATTTCCGCAGAAGCCAACAAGAGCCTGGACGGGAGCTACTCGGTGACGCTCATCGCCACCCCCAAACCCGAACCGGTCAACAGCCCCGACCTCGGGCCGGCGGCCGCCAACCCGTCTTCGGACCTCGGCACCTTCTCGACCACCCCGGTCGACTCCACCAAGGCTGCTGCTTCGTACCTCGGGTCGGCGCTCACGGGTTGCGCCGGCCCGCAAAAACCTCTGAGCCTCCCAGGCACGGCCGCCACGACCTGCAGCACCGCCCAGGGGCCGGCCGTGGGCTGGAACACCGGGACGTGGAAAGTACAGGTCCTCGACCAGGGCGGTACGGCTACGCCTACCCCTCAGGCCGCGAAGCTCGCCTCATGGTTGGCTGGCCACAGCCTCCCGCAAGCCACCCAGGGCGTCGTCACGGTGACGGTGCCGGGGGGGCCCCAGGCGGGGACGGCGGTGACATCGGCCGTGATCTGGTACGCAGGGCACGACGTCTACCAGGTGAGCGCCCCGGGCCGCGAGCTCGCGGCCCTGGACCTCGCCGCTGCCATGGAGCACTGGCCCGGCGGATGAGCGCTAGCCGGGAGCCAGGCGGCCAGGAGCAGGCTCTCCGCCGCTAGTGCCGCCTTCGCCGGCGCTACCGCCCTCCTCGGCGGGCAGGGCCATCGACCGAGCTACGGCCAGGGCGGCATCGAGCTGGCGATCGCCCTGTTCGGCCCGCCGTTGCTCCTCGCGGGCCCACTCCACGAACAGGTAGGTGGCCATGGCCACTACGAACAGCACCCCGAGGCCCCAAAAGACGTTGCCGCCCTGGTGGGTGTCGACGAGCGTGTTGCCGGCCGGGTAGAGCGGGGACGTGGCCGCCGCGATGCCCACCCCGAGGAACCCTACGAAGGGTATGGAGCCGAACACGAGCGCGAACCGCCACCCGAACCCGAGCACCCGCGGGAGGGCGTCGCGCCCCACCACGGCCCACCACAAGAGGCTGCTCACCACCAAGATCTGCACTTGCGCATAGGCGAGCAGCAACGGGTGGCGCTCCGAGGCGGCGTAGACGGGTGTGAGGAGGTACACGTACAAGGTGGCGACGGCCGCCACGAAGCCCACGATTGGGTGCGACAACACCCTGGCAAGACGGCTGTGTAGGGAGTGGAGCAAGGCGCGCTCGATGCCGCCCCGGCTCGTCAGTAGCGCCAGGCGGACCGGGGTGCCGGCGGCCAGTAGTGGCGGGGCGACGTAGAACAATAGGAGCAGTTGCACGGCGTGGGTGGTGAAGTTGTCCTCTTGGTAGTGGGCAATGCCCCCGTCGAAGACGTACGCCACGATGAGCACGCCGACCACGAACGAGGCACTCGTGTACGGCGACCACTTCCTGGCCTGGCTGCCTTCCCCGCCGGGCCGCACCCGCCCCAGGCGGCGGACGGCACCCGCGTACCACACGAGCGCCGCAAGTGACGCACCGAGCACGAGAAGGCCAACCCAGGTCGCTTGCCAGTGGAACAGCAACACGACCGCCTTTGGGTCCGGGGACTTGACGGGCATCGCTCCAGGAAGGCTACGGCTCGGCCGAGGCCTCGGGGCCAGTAACGGCGGTCATCGCCTCGGCGCCGGCGGGCTCGGCGCCGGCGGGCCCGGCGCTGGCGGGCTCCGGGCCTCTTGGACGGCCGCCTACCTGCTGGCGCCGCCCAGTCAGGAACGCCCAGAGGACCACGGCCGGCGCAGGCGGGGCGTCCGGGCCCAGCGCGAGCTGGGCGGTCACGCGCTTTACGACTTTGCGCTCCATGTAGAAGGCGAGCAGTGGCAAGAACCCCGAGCAGACCATGCCGAGGAGCTGCTCGAGCCTGAAGCGCGCCCGCCCGGCGAGGTCCAAGCAGGTGACGAGGTAGACCATGTAGAAGATCCCGTGCGCCACGCCCACGATCTCGACCACCGATGTCCAGGGCCATTTGTTGTTGCCGATGACCTGGAGGGGGATGCCGACGAAGCACAAGATGGCGAGCCCCGTCCCGACGATCAGGACCATCACGCGGTAGCGCTTCAACGCTCCCTCGAGGCCTCCGAAGGGGGCGCGCGGCTGGGAGAGGCCGGCACCTCGGTTGTGCTCGCTCACGAGATTGCCGCTCCTCTCCCCGCGTCGGGCAGCTCGCCCTCCACGTCTCCCCCCAGCGTGCCTGTGGGCAGCCCGCGGG
>JAJZYO010000553.1 GCA_021798075.1 Actinomycetes bacterium | reverse complement strand
TTCGCGTCTCCGGCGAAGCTTTCCTGTACAACTGAGCCACGGCAGCACTGGCCACGAGTCAAATTATCAAGCTACGAGGCAGAAGGGACTTGACAGGCCTGACTAGCGGGACCTTCCGGGCTAGCTAGCTGACTCCAGCGCCTGACCACCCTCCGCGAAGATTTTTCCAAAAATAGGCCACGATCAGCGCGTTCTCGTGCAAGCCAGCCCCAGCGCTGCTCCCCGTCAAGGAACGTAAAGCTACCGGACGGTGCCTGCCTTGACACTGTCGGCACCCGGACCGCCAGCGTCTCCTGAGCATGAGATGCCCCGCTTGTCAGACCAAAGGTTACCACCTAATTTGCGTGGTCCACATATATATGTGGTACGCTCTTGGAGCGTGAAACGCAACCTGACTGTGCAACTGGAAGCCGAAACGATCCGCAAGGCCAAAGTCCTCGCGGCCGAGAGGTCCACATCGCTCAGCAGGCTGGTCGGTCGAGAGATCGAGCGCCTGGTGGACGAAGACAGCGCATACCGCCGGGCACTCGCCACTGCGCTCGACCAGCTGGAGCGGGGCTTCCACATGGGAGGCGGCCCGCTGCCGAGGCGCGAGTCCGTCCATGAGCGATGAGCTCGCCTTCGTCGACAGCAACGTCTTGGTCTATGCCTATGATGCCGACGCCGGCTCCAAGCATGAAAAGTCACGGGCGGTGGTCGAGGACCTGTGGCGTTCGCGGACTGGGTCGGTCAGCACCCAGGTCCTGCAGGAGTTCTACGTGGTAGCGACACGAAAGCTCGTCAAGCCCCTACCCAGGCTAGAGGCACGGGCAATCGTCGCCACGTACAAGGCCTGGCCGGTCCACCGGCCAACGGTTGATGACGTCACCGCCGCTTCCGAGCTCGAGGAGCGCTACCAGCTCCAGTTCTGGGACGCCCTGGTCGTCACCTCCGCGCTAAGGCTCGGCGCAAGCACCCTGCTGTCCGAGGATCTGCAACAAGGCCAGCATTTCAGCGGCCTCGTCGTGGTCAACCCCTTCGCTTCTGCGGCGTAACCGACGAAGTTGCCTGGGGCCACGCTCACCCACGTCCCGGCGGCCGCACCCGAGAGGAGGACTGTAACCCTGAACTTGACATCGAAGCTAGTGACGGCGCCCTTCACCACGATCCCCGGCGAAGCCACCACATCGCCCACGCCATTAGCCGGTGCGTCGATCGAGTACGCAGCCGTCGCCACGTCCGCGTAGGCCGGCGGGGCGCTGGCGACGATGGCCGCACTGCCGCCGGACAGCACCAAGCCCAAGCACGCCGGCGCTAACCGGATCTTGGACGAGCGACCGCCACGAGAGCGCGGCTGCCACCGCCTGACGGCGTCACCTGGTCATCGAACCCCACCCGACAGGGAATAGTGGCCGGTCCGGGCGAACTCGAACAAGACGCGCCGGTACGCCCAGTCGTCGTTGCGGGCTATGCCGAGGCTGTGGGTAGAGCCCGAGGCTGTGGGTAGAGAACGCCAACAGGACCGGGGCCACTACCCCCACCAAGAGCAACCCGGCCATGACGCCGGCGTCCTTAAGGCGGAGGGGCGAGGCCGCTTCAAGACTCGAACGGGCGACCGCGGTACGAAGGGGCCATGGGTCGAATTATCAAGCTACGAGGCAGAAGGGACTTGACAGGCCTGACTAGGAACCTCCGTAGGCGCTGACAACCGAGAGGCTGCCCAGTCCAGCAACGGGGACCGCCGGCGTGCCCCCATAGCCGTCTGAGACCAGCTGGGCCTCCGACTTGAACGGCCACAACTCGCCCCCGTAGCTCACGTAGACGCGCCCCGAGGCGCTGAGGATGGCCCCGTTGGCCATCGTCGCCCTCAACTGGGCGGCCGTGACCTGGCCGTACAGCGGCGTCGCAGCGTCACGCCGGCGCAGGCTAGCGAGCGAGGAGCCCGGCACGGGCAGCGCCCTGCCGCCGGCGAAGACGTACCACTCGGCACCCGAGCTGACCAGGGCCCCGTCCGAGCTCGTGGAAAGCGCTCCGGCGGCCGTCCCGAGCTGGCCTGCTGGGGCGCCGACGCCGATACCGGTGAGGCTGGGGACCGTCACCACCAAAGCGGTGTCGTAGCCGCCGGCCAGGAGCTGCGCGGGTGAAGCGAACCCGTGCAGGTCGCCGTCGGTGCCTGCGACGTAGATGGTGGGGTCCCCGTTGACGGGGCGGGTGAAGACGAGCGTCCCAGGCCGGAGCGGCCCCTCCGGCGGGGTCGTGCCACCTGCCGCCGTCTCTGGCTCGGCGTGGTCCACCATCTCCACGGCCTCGAGCGCCGAAGGGCTCGGGATCCCAAACGCGTGCCCCCCGGCCAACACGTACTCGGTGCCCGAGAAGTCCACGATGGCGCCGTTCGGGTAGGCGAGGTTGGCGTGCGGGAACGGTGCCAGTCGCCGGCTCCCGGTGACAGGCCCGAGCAGGCTGACGGTGTAGTCGCCCCCGGCGCTCGCCGGGTTTACGGCGTCCTGCACGGTGATCACGAGGTGGT